>JAYUXQ010000073.1:0-13793 GCA_043752905.1 Nannocystis sp.
CGCCACAGACCCACGTGCACGCGCGGCGAGACGTAGAGGTCGAGGTTGCGCGTGACCTGGTCGTCGACGCCGAGGCCGACCTCGCCGAGCGGGTCGCGCCAGCGGCTGCGATCGACGGCGAAGCCGGTGACGAGCTCGATGTGACCGGGAAGTGCGGTGTCGAGGTCGCGACGCAGGCGGGCGACGGTGCGGGCGACGAGGGTGTCGAGGCCGGTGGCGCGGGCCTGTTGACCCGTGGCCTGGCCGGGGATGCCCTGGCGCTTGACGAGCAGCAACTCCTGCGCGCTGTAGCGCCAGGCGCCGCTGCGGCCGTGTACGGCCATCTGCGTGAGGACGCGGTCGTAGGCGTTGTTCTGACGCCGCTCGGTGTGGTCGTCGCGGGCGTCTTGCAAGGTGTCGCCGACGTTGTAAAACGGGAAGTCGCCGGCCGATCCACCGTAGCCGACGCGCAGGTCGAGGCAGGGGCCGCGGCGGCGCGGGGCGAGGGGGAGCGAGGCGCTCACGCGGGCCTCGCGAGACGCGAAGGATCCGACGCCGAGGGTGGCGCTGTGGCGGCGGCGGTCCTGCATGCAACGCAGGTCGCTGCCGAGGTCGAGGGCGCCGCCGATCGCCGCGCCGCCGTAGACGACGGGCACGAGGCCGCGGTGGACGGTGACACGGCCGAGGCTGTCGGTGCCGAGGTCGCCGAGGTTGACGACGCCGCCGCTGCCACCGATCGGGACGCCATCGAGGAATACGCCGACCTGCTGCGCGCTCGAGCCACGCAGCGACAGCGCTGAGAACTGGCCGAGGCCGCCGAGCGATCGCACGGTGGCGCCGGCGCTGCGACCGAGGACTTCCGGGAGGGCGTCGGCCGGGCGCGCGCCAGCGTCACGGCGGAGGTCGATCGCGGTGGCGAACCCCGGGCTCGCGGCGTCGAGGCGGCGCTGGCTGTCCTGACCGTCGCCGCGGCCGTGGCCGACGACGGTGCGGTAATCGGCGCGGGGGTCGGCGCGGGGGTCGGCGCGGTGACCCGGGGCGCGCGGGCTGGTCTTTGGGACAGGCTTGGCCGGGCGGGCGTGTGCGCTGCGACCGGTCAGCGCCGCGGCGAGGCCGACGCACACGATCGCGCGACGCGACGTGCAGACGAAATTCAGTGCGTGCCCGGAGGCGCCGCGAGGCGTGGGGATCGTGGGGACGATGGCGAGGGACTCCCGTCTCACCGAGGTCCGACATGACCTGACCCAAAGGCCAGGTCATACGGACCTCCCGCCCCATGGGAGCGGTGGAGCGCAGGGCAGGTCTCCTGGCTAACGGGTCATCCTCGATCGGCGCCTTCCCACGACCGTTGGGTCGCAGTGGCGTTTTGCCGATCTCGTCGCCGCTCACAGTGGCGGGAGCCGCGTCGGTCTTGCACCGACTTCCCTCTTTCGCGTCCGGGGCCTGGCCCCGGCACGACCGTGCGCTCGAGTTGATTGTCAGAGAACGCGACCCTTGTGGCTCGGGGTCGCGCTCATTGTCAAGGCGACCCCGGTGGCGCGAATGCCACCGGCATTTCTCACGCGCGAAGTGGAGCAGGGATGGAAAAAGACCCGCGACGACCACCTAAACCCATAATAAGTGGCATTCCTTGCAACATGCGTCCGCGACTTCGCGGGTAATTGTGGTTGCAATACCCACAAACAAAACTAAGGTAGCAAAACATGCTGACACCACGGTCGACCCTGCAACTTCTGTCCTGTTCCCTCGTGGTCGCGCTGGCGGTCGGCTGTGGAGATGACACGGGCGGGTCCGAGGGTGGGGATGCGGAGTCGAGCGGGGGGACGACCGGGGCCGGCGAGGCGACGGCGGCGGATGCCGGGACGACGGACGAGGAGCCGACCACGGGCGAGCCCTTCGTGCCGATGCCGGCCCGCGGTGGGATCAAGGTCGTGCGCGTCGAGGCCAATCCGGGCGTGGCGGTGCCGATCGGGCTCGACGGCGCGGCGGTCGGGGGACCCGGTCGCAACGCGTTCATCCCGGGGCGCCGCAACCTGTTGATCCGCGCGTACGTCGACGTGCCCGACGGCTGGACGGCGCGTCCGCTCGAGGCGCGCCTCAAGCTCAGCGGCGGCGGCGTCGACAAGGTGGTCACGCAGACGGTGACGATCAGTCAGGACTCGCTCGACGCCGACCTCGCCTCGACGTTCTACTTCGGGGTCGAGGCGGTCGACGTGGTCCCGAACCTCAAGTATCAGATCGAGCTGTGGGAGGCGGCCCCGGGCGCGGAGGACCTGCCAGAGCCCGCGGAGCCGGCGATCGCACCGCTCGACGGGCCGGCCTTCGTCGGCGTCGAGTCGGACCTCGCCGAGATGCGCGTGGTGCTGGTCCCGATCGACTACAAGTTCGGCACCTGCGCCGCTGTGGTCGACGGGGAGGCGCAGCGCAAGGCCTACGAGATGGCGCTGTTCCAGCAGAACGCGATCGAGAAGCTCGAGCTGACGGTCCACGCGCCGTACCCGGTCGACTACAGCATGACGGAGTACTCTGGCCTCAGTAAGCTGGTGTCGGAGATGAGCCAGCTGCGGACGGAGGAGGGCGCCGACCCGAACGTCTATTACTACGGGCTGTTCGACAACTGCGGCGGCTGCATCGGGGCCGGTGGCGGGATCCAGGGCGGCTGTACGGTGGGACTGGCGGCCGACATCACCGGGCCGGACGAGAGCGACGCCCGCTTCCGGGCCGCCGCGGGCCAGCTCAACGACGGCGGCGCGGACACCTTCGTGCACGAGATCGGGCACACGCAGGGCCGTCGCCACATCGAGTGCGCCGGCGCTGGCGTGCAGGCGGCGGGCACCGACCCGAGCTACCCCTACGAGGACGGCCGGATCGGCGTGTGGGGCTTTGGCATCCGCGACTTCGGCCTGCGCCACCCGACCGTGTACTCGGACTACATGAGCTACTGCGGCCGGACCTGGGCGTCGGACTGGCAGTGGAACGCGACCTACACGCGCATCAAGAAGTTGACCGCGTGGGGGAGTGGCGCGGGGGCGCCGGCGGGGAGCGATGGGGTGTTGATCGGCGCGATCGACCCGGACGGCCAGCAGATCTGGTGGACCGGACCCGGGGACCTCAGCAGCGAGCGCGAGCCGAGCTCGACCCACCGCGTGGTCTTCGAGTTCGCCGACGGCGAGGTCGAGGCGACCACGCAGGTCAGCGTGCGCGAGCACTACGCGACCCGCAACATCGTCGCCCGGCTGCCGAAGGGCTTCGACAGCCGCGCGCTGATCGGCGTGCGCTGGGCCGACGAGCATGCCGAGCACGCGGTCGCACCGGCGTCGATCCGTCGGCTTCACGGCCCCGATCGCCTGAAGACCGCGCAATGACGTGCTGACGCGAGGTGATGGCCGCGCGGTGCCGGGATCTCCCCGGCGCTCGTGGGCCTTCAGGCAAAGCGGGCGCGGGGGGGCGGCGCCGGGCCCGTGGATGGGACATCGGTGGCCGCTAGGCAGCGCTGCCGAGTTGGGTTAGCCTGGCGCTCGAAGCTGGAGAAAGCCAGGATGCTCGACTTCCCGATCGCAGAGCTCATCACCCCCGAAGAGCAGGTGGCCGTGGCCCGTGCCGTGGCGATCATGGCCTCCCGTGACAACCAGGTCTCCGACAGCGAGAAGCACTTCGTCGAGGAGCTCATGGGCCAGATGATGCTGCTCCCCGAGGAGCGCGATCTGGTGCGCAAGGAGTTCTCGACGCCCAACGACCTCATGCAGGTCGCGCGCACGGTCCAGCACCGCGAGGCCCGCCTGTTCCTGTTCTACCAGGCGGTGTGCGCCGCCCTGGCCGACAACAAGCTGGTCGACGGCGAGATGGACGCCCTGCTGGCGCTCGCGGAGACCTTCGGATTTCGCCCCGACCACGCCAAGGGCTTCATCCGCTGGGTCCGTGACAGCCTCGAGCTGCGTGACCGCGGGCAGCAGTTGCTCGTCGAGATGTAGTCCGGCACGCCGGGATCGCGCCGGGCTCGGGGGTGACCTCGTGCCCGGCTTCGTCGTTTCCGGGTCGTTTGATGGTCGGGCCCGGCATCGGCGCCGGTGCTGGCGGGTTCTAGGGGCTTGCGCCCGCCCGCGCGGGCTCGCATACTCCGCCGCCCATGGCTCGCGTCACCGTCGAAGACTGCCTCGAGAAGATCCCCAATCGCTTCGCGCTCACGATCCTCGCCGCCCGGCGCGCGCGGGCCCTGCTCGAGAACCGCGGTACGCCCATGGTCGAGTGCGACAACAAGGGGGCGGTCATCGCCCTCCGTGAGATCGGCAACGGCTCGGTGCGCTTCCAGGAGAACGTCGAGGCCATCATGGTCGACTTCATCGAGGAGCAGCGCCTAAAGCTCAAGCTGACCAGCAGCGACAACACTTTCCTCGAGGCCGCTGCCTTCAGCGTGATCGAGGGCGAGGAGGCCGACGAGGAGGGTGACATCATCCCCGAGCTGTCCGCCGACTTCGAGAAGGTGGGCCTGGCCCCGACCGAGACCACCGACAGCGACGAGCCTGTCGATGTCGAGGACGCCGACTCCGAGGAGGAGGTCGTCGCCGATGATGAGGAGGCCGACCTCACCGCGGCCGCCGACATTGACGAGGACGCCGCCGGCCTCGAGGATCTCGACGCTGGCCTCGAGGACGACGAGGCCGACGTCGTCGAGACCGAGGACGAGGAGTGACGCGCGCCGGCCGGTTCACCGTGACCCGGCCGGGGGGGCTGTCCGCAGCCTCCACAATGTTGTTCTCCATGCTGTTTTTCGGGTGCGTGGACAAGGCGCCGCCGCCGATGTGGCCGGCGCCGCCGCCCCCGAGCGTCGCCGAGGTGATCGGCGCGCCCGCCCAGACGAAGGCGCCGCCGATGGCGGTCGGCGTGGTCGGGGCACCGCTGCTGTCGGGTGAGCCGAGCCCGCTCGACTCGGTGGCGGTCGACAAGGCCAACATCCTCGACCCGGACGGTCCCGCGGGCGCGGCCGCGGCCCAGGCCCACCCGCCGCGCGCGCCGCGCCCAGTCCAGGGTCACCGCTGACGGGGGCGCCGATTTTGCCACCGCAGGGGGCGCTGCCTGTGCTAAGGCGATCGCCGCGCATGACACCGCCGTTTCGTAAGATCCTGGTCGCCAATCGCGGGGAGATCGCCCTGCGAGTGTTTCGTACCTGCGCCGAACACGGCATCCGGACGGTCGCCGTATACAGCGACGCCGACCGCGACGCCCTGCACGCGCTGCAGGCCGATGAAGCGGTGCACATCGGCGGGTCGACGGCCGCCGAGAGTTATCTGAAGGCCGACAAGATCCTCGCCGCCGCGAAGGCGACCGGGGCCGAGGCGATCCATCCCGGCTACGGCTTCCTCAGCGAGCGCGCCCACTTCGTCGAGGCCTGCAAGGCGGCCGGCGTGGTGTTCATCGGGCCCGACGTGCGCGCGATGGAGGTCATGGGCGACAAGATCGGCGCCCGCAAGGCGATGGCCGCCGCGGGCGTGTCGGTGGTCCCCGGCGTCAACGACATCGAGCGCTTCGAGCACGCCGAGGCCGCGGTGCAGGAGATCGGATACCCGGTGATGCTCAAGGCCTCCGCGGGCGGCGGCGGCAAGGGCATGCGCATCATCCACGAGGCCGGCGAGCTGCGCCGCGCCTACGAGGCCGCGTGTCGCGAGGCCAAGGCCGCGTTCGGCGACGACCGCATGCTGATGGAGCGCGCCGTGTTGACCGCGCGCCACGTCGAGATCCAGCTGATGGCGGACCGCCACGGCACCTGCCTGTACCTCAACGAGCGCGACTGCTCGGTGCAGCGGCGCCACCAGAAGGTCATCGAGGAGAGCCCGAGCCCGAGCCCGCAGATGACCCCCGAGGTGCGCGCCGCGATGGGCGAGGTGGCCGTTCGTGCCGCGCGTGCGGTCGACTACGCCGGCGCGGGCACGGTCGAGTTTTTGTTCGAGGAGCGCCCCGAGGGCCCGCGCTTCTACTTCCTGGAGATGAACACGCGCCTGCAGGTCGAGCACCCGGTGACCGAGGCCACCTGCGGCCGCGACCTCGTGTGGGACCAGATCCGCGTCGCCGCCGGACAGCCGCTCGGCTACACCCAGGCAGAGGTCGAGCTGCGTGGTCACGCGATCGAGTGCCGCCTGTATGCCGAGGACCCGCGGCAATTCTTGCCGAGCCCGGGTGACATCCGCCGCCTGCGCTGGCCGGTCGGCGCGCACATCCGGATCGACAGCGCGGTCGCCGAGGGCAGCGTGGTGTCCCGCTTCTACGACCCGATGATCGCCAAGATGACGGTGTGGGGCCCCGATCGTCTCTCGGCGCTGCGACGCATGCGCGAGGCGCTCAAAGAGACGGTCATCCTCGGCATCGAGACCAACCTCGCGTTTCACCTGCGCGTGCTCGACGAGCCGGACTTTTTGCGCGGCGACTTCTCGACCCGCTACATCGACACGCACCCGGCCCTGACCGCGGCCCACGAGGTCACCGAGATCGACAGTCAGGCGATCGCGGCGGCGGCGGCGGTGCACGCGGCGGTGGCTCTCGGCCGGGGACAGCCGTCCGCGGCCGACGGCGCGGCCGGCTCGACGGGTCCGCAGCCGGCCTCGCCGTGGCGGCGCGCCGCGAGCTGGCGCCGGGCGTGAGTCAGCCGCCGATGTGATGCCCGGCCGGTCGATGGATCGGTGGGAGCGATCGTGGCAAACCTCCGCTCCGTGGCAACGGCGAACCGGGTCAAGCACACCAAATTCATCTTCGTCACGGGGGGCGTGGTCTCGTCGCTTGGCAAGGGCCTGTGCGCCGCCTCGATGGGCGCGCTGCTCGAGGCACGCGGCCTCAACATCGGGCTGCAAAAGCTCGACCCGTACCTCAACGTCGACCCGGGGACGATGAACCCGACCCAGCACGGCGAGGTCTTCGTCACCGACGACGGCGCCGAGACGGACCTCGACCTCGGGCATTACGAGCGCTTCGTGTCGCACCGCATGTCGCGGCACAGCAATTACACCTCCGGCCAGATCTACGAGTCGGTGATCCGCAAGGAGCGGCGCGGCGAGTACCTCGGTCAGACCGTGCAGGTCATCCCGCACGTCACCAACGAGATCCGCAACTGCATCCTCGCTGCCGCGGAGGGCCTCGATCTGCTGATCGTCGAGATCGGCGGCACCGTCGGCGACATCGAGAGCTTGCCGTTCCTCGAGGCGATCCGGCAGCTGCGCCTGCAACTCGAGCCGCGCGACACCGTGTTCGTGCACCTGACGCTGCTGCCGTACATCAAGACCGCCGGCGAGATCAAGACCAAGCCGACCCAGCACTCGGTGATGAAGATGCGGGAGATCGGGATCCAGCCCGATATCCTGGTCTGTCGCACCGAGGCGCCGATCTCCCGGGCCACGCGCGACAAGCTGGCGATGTTCACCAACGTGCGCGCCGACAGCGTCATGTCGCTGCCGGACCAGGATTCGATCTACAAGGCGCCGCTGGTGTTGCATGCCGAGGGCCTCGACGACAAGATCTGCGAGCTGCTCAACATCTGGTCGCGCGAGCCTCAGTTAAGCGAGTGGAAGCAGCTCGTGCACACGATCGAGAACCCGCAGCAGCGCGTCAGCATCGGCGTGGTCGGCAAGTACGTCGACCTCGCGGAGAGCTACAAGAGCCTGCACGAGTCGCTGATCCACGGCGGCCTCGCCAACAACGCCGCGGTCGACATCGTGTACGTCGACGCCGAGCAGGTCCAGGCTGGCGGTGCGGACGCGCAGCTCGGGTGCCTCGGCGGGATCCTCGTGCCAGGCGGCTTCGGCGAGCGCGGCAGCGGGGGCAAGATCGCCGCGATCCGCTTCGCACGCGAGCGCAAGATCCCGTTCTTCGGCATCTGCCTCGGCATGCAAATGGCGGTCTGCGAGTATGCGCGCAGCTTCGCCGACCTCCCCAACGCGCACAGCAGCGAGTTCGACCGCGACCTCGACGGCGCCGTGATCGCCCTGATGGCCGAGCAGGAGGGCGTCACCGACATGGGCGGGACGATGCGCCTGGGCGCCTACGACTGCGACCTCGTGCCTGGCAGTCTGGTCGCGCGCATCTACGGCAAGCTGCGGATCTCGGAGCGTCATCGCCACCGCTACGAGTTCAACAACCGCTACCGCGAGCGCCTCGAGAAGGCCGGCCTGCGCCTCAGCGGCGTCTCGCCCGACGGCAACCTCGTCGAGATGATCGAGCTGGCGCCCGAGGTCCATCCGTTCTTCGTCGGCTGCCAGTTCCATCCCGAGTTCAAGAGCCGGCCGACCGCTCCGCACCCGCTGTTCTCCGCGTATATCGCCGCCTCGTTGCAGTATCAGCGTACGCGCACCTGAGGGGCACGCCTGCGCGCCCGGCTCCGGGTCGGCAGGCCCCGGGCCGGGACGATCTCCGCGCACGCCCGCGAACCCGGTAAATAGCGCCCTGGAAGCGCGCGGAGGTCCCCAGGCGCTTGGTCCGGGCGGCGCGCGTCTGGTAACTTGGGCGGTCAGCGGGAGCGACGACCGATGGCACTGCACATGCGTCAGGACATCCGGATGAGCCAGTCGCTCGTCATGACGCCGCAGCTGCAGCAGGCGATCAAGCTGCTGCAGCTGTCGCGGATGGAGCTGAGCGAGCTCGTGCGCGACGAGCTGATGGAGAACCCGCTGCTCGAGGAGGCCGCCGAGATCGGTACGACCGCCGAGGAGCCGGTGTCCTCGATCGAGCTGCAGGACGCCGTCGATCAGCCCAACGAGGCGGTCGCCGAGCCCTCGTCGGCCGGGACCACCGACCCGATCACCGCCGACGGTCCGCCCAAGGACAGCGTCGACTGGGAGGTCTATGCCGACAGCACGCCGTTTCAGCCGGCGACCGGGGGCGGGGAGGGCGACGAGCAGACCGCCTTCGACGCGACGCTGACGCGCGCCGAGACGCTGCCGGAGTACTTGCTCTGGCAGGTGCGGCTGTCGAACTACAGCGAGGCCGACGAGGAGATCGCCGAGTATCTGGTCCGAAATCTCTCGCCAGCGGGCTACCTTCAGGATGGTTCGACCGTACAGGTGGCCCGCCAGCTCGGCTATTCGACCCTCAAGGTCGAGCGGGTGATCCGCAAGCTGCAGCAGCTCGACCCGTTCGCGATCCTGTCGCGCAACCTGGCGGAGTGCCTGTGGGTGCAGGCGCATCACCCCGAGCACGCGATCGAGGACCCGCTGGTGCTGGCGATCATCGCCAAGCACCTGCACAACCTCGAGAATCGCAACTATCCGGCCGTCGCGCGTGACACCGGCGAGGCGCTGGAGGAGGTCTACGAGGCGACCAAGGTGATCCAGGCGATGGACCCGCGACCGGCGCGGGCGTACGGCTCGGAGGCGGCGCAGTACATCACGCCGGACGTCTACATCGTCAAGATCGCCGACGACTTCGTGGTCAGCCTCAACGAGGAGGGCGTCCCCAAGCTGCGGATCAGCGCGATGTACCGCGAGGCGATGGGGGGGCACCCCAAGGCCAAGGACTACATCCACGAGCGCATGCGGTCGGCGCAGTGGCTGATCCGGTCGATCCAACAGCGCCAGCGCACGATCCTCAAGGTGACGCGCAGCATCCTCAAGTTCCAGCGCGAGTTCTTCGAGCGCGGCGCGCAGCACCTGCGGCCGCTGATCCTCAAGGATGTCGCCGAGGACATCGAGATGCACGAGTCGACGGTCTCGCGGGTGACGACCAACAAGTATGTGCACACGCCGCAGGGGATCTTCGAGCTAAAATACTTCTTCAACGCCGGCATCAGCCGCACCAGCGGGGATGACCTCGCCAGCGAGGCGGTCAAGACCCGGATCAAGAAGCTGATCGACGCCGAGGATGCTGCCCACCCGTACAGCGATCAGAAGCTGGTCGAGCTGCTCGAGCAGGAGGGCATTGACATCGCCCGGCGAACGGTTGCCAAGTATCGGGAGCAGCTCGGGGTGCTCTCGAGCTCGAAGCGACGCAAGCTGTTCTAGCTGTCCCTCAACACCAAGAAGGTGCCGACGATGCAGACCCACTTCGTTTTCCGCCAGATGGAGTCCTCCAACGCGCTCAGAGGCTACGCCGAGGAGCGCCTGGAGAAGATCAAGCGCTACTTCGCTGATCCGCTGCGGATCAGCTGCACGTTTAGCGTCGACAAGATCATGCACAGCGCCGCGTTCGACGTGACGCTGCGCAACGGCCTCCAGCTGCACGCCTCCGAGTCGACCGAGAACATGTACTCCTCGGTCGACATGGCGCTGGCGAAGATGGAGCGCCAGGTCAGGCGCTACAAGGCCCGCATCAAGCACCACAAGGCCAACGAGGGCCGCACCGCCAAGGTCAAGCTCGGCGTCATCGCCGGCGAGAGCATCGCCGATCACCTCCACGAGGACGACGACGCCCACGCCCCGGGCAGCGGTGCCGCGGCCGCCAACGGCAACGCCGGCCACCCGGGCCAGTCCGGCTCCGACTTTAGCGCACCCCCGCCGGACAGCGAGCCGACGATCATCCGCCAGACCGAGTTCCATGCCGAGCGCATGACGGTACACGGCGCGATCATGCAGATGAACCTGCTCCACAAGCAATTCTACGTGTTCACCAACGCCGCGAGCGGGGCGATCAACGTCATCTACAAGGCCGAGGACGGCAACATCGGCCTGATCGAACCCCAGCCCGACGGCGGCTGATCCGTGGCCGGTCGCCGGCGCCTGCCAGGGCGCCCGCAGCGCAAACGCAGCGCCGCGGGCGAACGTCGGTCGGAGGACCGCAACCACCTGCTATCATCGCGGCCATGCGCCGTGAAGCCTCCATCGAGGTCAGCAAGCTGCTCGAGGCCTCCTCGGAGACCCTGCAGCTGACGCTCCTGTCCGACTGGGGCTCGCTCGACCGCAAGATCGCCCACATGCGGATCCAGAAGCCGGGGCTCGCGCTGTCGGGCTTCGTCAAGCACGTGTTCCCGGACCGGATCCAGGTCCTGGGTCTCACCGAGATCGACTACCTCGTGTCGATCCCACGCGAGCAGGCCGAGGCGGGGCTCGCGGTGTACTGTCAGAAGCCGATCTGCGCGATCGCCATCACACGCGGGCTCGATCCGCCGGACTTCCTGATGGACGCCGCGCGTCGCCACGGCGTGCCCGTGCTGCGCACCTCGCTGATGAGCTCCGTGTTCATCTCGCGGCTCGTGCGTCGGCTGGAGGAGCTGCTCTCGCCGCGCGCGACCCTCCACGGCGTGCTGGTGGACGTGCTCGGCGTCGGCCTGCTGTTGATCGGGCGCAGCGGCGTCGGCAAGAGCGAGGCGGCGCTCGACCTGATCCTCAAGGGGCACCGTCTGGTCGCCGACGACATCGTCGAGGTGACGGTTCGGCCGCCGGACACCGTGTGGGGCTCCGCCCTGGAGATGCACCAGCATCACATGGAGATCCGCGGGATGGGGATCCTCAACATCACGCACCTGTTCGGGGTCGCCGCGGTGCGTGACAACAAGAAGATCGAGGTCGTCGTCGAGCTCAGCGAGATCCAGGAGGACGACTACGATCGCCTCGGGACCGAGCAGCAGATGTGGCCGATCCTCGGCGTCGACGTGCCGCTCGCGCGGATCCCCCTGCGGCCGGGTCGCAACATCGCCTCGCTGATCGAGGTCGTCGCCAGGAACCAGCTCCTCAAGTATCGCGGCCACGACAGCGCCCGCGAGTTCCAGGAGAAGATCAACGCGCGGATCGCCGCGAGCGCGCGCGGGGTCAACATCCGCGGCACCGGCACGATCCCCCCGCGGCCCGATGTTCCGGTCGTCCAGCCGCGGGTGGCCTCGCAGGCGATGCCGATCCCGGAGGTCGAGTAGCGTGCAGATCCTCGTCGTCACAGGCATGAGCGGCGCCGGCAAGTCGACCGCCCTCGCGGCGCTCGAGGACCTCGGGTTCTACTGCGCCGACAACGTGCCCGTGCCGCTGCTGCCGCAGCTGGCGCAGATCCTGGTCGAGACCGACGGAGCGCGCCGCGCCGCGGTCGGCGTCGACGCCCGCGAGGACGCCCTCCTGCGCGACTTCGCGGGCGTGCATCAGACCCTGGTCAGCGCCGGCCACCGCGTCGAGATCCTGTTCCTCGATGCCCCGGACGATGTCCTGCTACGCCGCTACTCGGAGACTCGCCGCAAGCACCCGATGGGCGAGCTGCCGGCCGCGATCGGCCGTGAGCGTGACCTGATGAACTCGTTCAAGGCCCGCACCACCGCGACGATCGACACCGGCACCCTGCGCGCCCGGGAGTTGCGGGAGATGATCCGCGACCGCTATGGCGCCGACGGCGGGGTCCTGCACCTCGTCCTGATGTCGTTCGGCTTCAAGTCCGGGCCGCCGGCGGTCGCCGACATGCTGTTCGACCTGCGCTTCTTGCAAAACCCCTACGATGTCGACGCGCTGCGCCCGCTCTCGGGTCGGGACCCCGAGGTCGCCCACTACGTGCTCTCGCAGCCCGACGCCCAGACCATGCTCGACCACCTGGAGTCGCTGCTGCGCTTCGTGGCCCCCCGCAGCATGCGCGAAGGCCGCTCATACCTGACCGTTGCGCTCGGCTGCACCGGCGGGCAGCATCGATCCGTGGCGATGACCCATGCCCTCGCCGATCGCTTGCAGCAAGGCGAGCCGCTGACCCGGCCGCCCCCGAGGATCGTCGCGCGCCACCGCGACCTCGTCGAGGCCCCGCGTGACGGGAGGCCCCATGGCTGAGGTACCCGTTGCGCCGGAGGTCGGCGTCGTCGTCGTCGGTCACGGGCACACCGCGACGGCCCTGCTGCGCGCCGCCGAGGGCATCGTCGGCCGGCCGCTCGCCGGTGTCGTCGCCGTCGACGCCGGGGTCGGCGAGGACGCGCCGCTGCGCGAGCGCCTCGGCGCCGCGGTGCTCTCGGCCGACCACGGCGCGGGCGTCGTCCTGCTCGCCGACATGTTCGGCGCCAGCCCCTGCGCGTGCGGCATGCGGATGGCAGAGGGTCACCCGCTCGCGGTGCTGGCCGGGCTCAACCTCGCGATGTTGCTCAAGCTCTCGACGCTCGACCGCAGCGCCCTCGGGCCGGTCGAGATCGCGGAGGCCTGCCGCGACTCGGCCCAGCGCGCGATGACCATTTCAAAGACCGTGTCGGCACCCCCCGCCGATCCCCTCGCTTCACGTAAGGAGCCCGCATGATCAAGCCGCGGATGACCGGCGAATTCGAGATCGTCAACCCGCTCGGCCTGCACGCGCGTGCGGCCAGCAAGTTCGCGTCGATGGCCAACAAGTACAAGGCCGACGTGTGGATCTCCAAGGAGGGCACCGAGGTCAACGCCAAGAGCATCCTCGGGGTGCTCATGCTCGCGTGCTCGCAGGGTAGCGTGATCGGCCTGCGCACCGAGGGATCCGACGCCGACAAGGCCTACGAGGCGCTCGGGAAGCTGATCAGCAGCGGGTTCGGCGAGCTGTGAGCGATGGGCAGGACGGCGCGGGCTACTCCGGCCTGTACAAGATGTCCGCGGTGCGGATCCGTCGCGAGCTCGAGGGCGCCGCGGCGAGCCCGGGCGTCGGCATCGGCCCCGCCTACGTGGTCGACCGCCGGCGCGTGCATGTGCCTCGCACCAAGATCGACCGCGAGGACGTCGAGTCGGAGATCGTGCGCCTGCACGAGGCCCTGCGCTCGTGTCGCCAGCAGCTCGAGCAGATCAAGGCCCGCCTGCCGCACGGCGAGCACCGTCAGATCCTCAAGGCGCAGCAGATGATGCTGCGCGACCCGGACCTGATCCTGCGCACCGAGACCCTGATCCGCGAGGAGCTCGCCAACGCCGAGTGGGCCCTCACCGCCACCACCG
>JAYUXQ010000074.1:0-5702 GCA_043752905.1 Nannocystis sp.
AGATATTCGTCGGCCCGCTTGCGGGCGTGCAGGCGGTAGTTGAACGACAGCTCGTCCTCGATGCGGGTGCACTCGTCCCACAGGCCAAAGCGCTCGAGCGCGGAGCGACGTAGGCTGACGTTGCCGCCGTGCACAGTCGCCACGCGCACGGGGCGGTCGACCTCGACGTAGTTGTAGCACTGCTGGTACATCAGCACCGGCACGTAGCTGAGCACGAAGCGGGCGGCGCGCTCGGCTGGCCAGCGCGGGGGCGGTCGGTCGTCGCCGCTGACGTAGCGGCCGGTGACGCCGAGGCACGCGGGGTCGTCGAAGTGGTGCAGGTGCGCCGCGATCCAGCCCTCGCCGATCGGCAGGTCGTCGTCGTCCATGAACAGGACGATCTCGCCGCGCGCGGCCCGGACGCCGACATTGCGGGCCCGGGGTCCGCCCAGCGGCGGGTAACGCAGCACCCGTACCCGCGGATCGCGTTCGAACTCCGCGAGCCGGGCCTGCTCCGCCTCGGGGACGCCGGTGCTCTGCTCGACCACCACGACCTCGAAGGGGACGGAGCAGCGCTGCCCGAGCACGGCCGTCAGCAGTTCACAGAGCGCAGGGATCCGGTTGTACGACCGAATGACGACCGTGAGCTGCGGCGCGAGCACGACTGCGCAACGTATACCCGCTGCGATCGACTGTCGTCCGCGGACTGCGCGTGATCGAGGTCACCCCTCCCCCGGGGCCGGTCGACCCGAAATGCCTCTGTGAGCCGCTTGCTTGCCGCCCACGCCCCCATCCGTTACCTTCGCGCGGCTTTGTCCGCCTCCGAGTCGCACGAAACCCTGCTCCGCAAGTTCGCCGATCGCAGCGCCCACGTCGTCATCATCGGCATGGGCTACGTCGGCTTGCCGCTGGCGGTCGCGTTCGCCGAGGCCGGCTTTCGCGTCACCGGCATCGACATTGACTCCGGCAAGATCACCGCCCTGATGCGCGGCGAGTCGTACGTCGAGGACATCACGTCCGACCGCCTGGCGAAGCTGGTCAAGACGCGGCTGACCGCCACGACCCACTTCGACGCGGCCCTCGCCGACGCCGACGCCGCGATCATCTGCGTGCCGACGCCGCTCAACAAGACCCGTGACCCCGACATCCGGGCGCTGATCGCCGCCAGCGAGGCGGTCGCCCGCTCGCTGCATCCGGGCATGTTGATCGCGCTCGAGTCGACCACCTACCCCGGCACCACCGATGAGCTGTTGCGGCCGATGTTCGAGGCCCGGGGCCTGCGCGCCGGCGTCGACTTCTTCCTCGTGTTCTCACCCGAGCGCATCGATCCGGGCCGGAAAGACTTCGTCGTCGAGACCACGCCGAAGATCGTCGGCGGCGTCACCCCGGCCTGCTGCGACGTCGGCGTCGCCCTGTACCGCGAGGCCATCCGCAGCGTCGTGCGCGTCAGCTCGAGCCAGGCGGCCGAGATGTCCAAGCTGCTGGAGAACACCTTTCGCGCCGTCAACATCGCGCTCGTCAACGAGGTCGCGCTGATGTGCGACAAGCTCGGCATCGACGTCTGGGAGGTCATCGACGCCGCGGCGACCAAGCCCTACGGCTTCATGAAGTTCACGCCGGGGCCCGGCGTCGGCGGGCACTGCATCCCGCTCGACCCGCACTATTTGTCGTGGAAGATGCGCACGCTCAACTACAACGCGCGCTTCATCCAGCTCGCCGGCGAGATCAACAGCGGCATGCCCGCGTACTGGGTCGGCAAGGTCCAGGACGCGCTCAACGAGCAGCGCAAGCCCGTGCGTGACAGCCTCGTGCTCGTGCTCGGCGTCGCCTACAAAAAAGACATCGACGACGTCCGCGAGTCGCCGGCGCTCGACATCCTGGAGCTGCTGCGCCAGCGCGGCGCCCGGATCGCCTACCACGACCCGCACGTCCCGCAGCTCTCGCACGACGGCCACGAGCTGCGCAGCGAGCCCGACCTCGACGCCGCCCTCGCGGCCGCCGACTGCGTGCTCATCGTGACCGACCACTCGAGCTACGACTGGAAGCGGGTGGCCGCCGGCGCCCGCCTGCTGGTCGACAGCCGCCGGGCCGTGCCGCTCACGCCGCCGACCACCGGCCCATGAGCTACGCGCTGCTCGGGGTCGCCTGCCCACGCGCTTGCGAGCTCGCGCCGGTGCGAGTTATAGTGGCCCTTCGTGAGCTACGCTGACGAACTCCGAAGGTACCTGGAGGCCGTTCGCGCTGGCCGATCGCGCTGGATCGAGGTGGTGGGGCCACTCCTACGCCACCACGAGCGCACGATCCTGCGGTTGCTCGAGGCCGTCGAGGAGCGCTGCGCCGGGTCACGCGACGCGGACGCGCTGCGGCGCCTCTACAGGCTGTGGGTCTCGGATGAGCACTTCGAGGATCTCATCGCCAGTCTGTATACGACCGTCCTGGATCTCGTGGCGCTGACCTCGATTCAGGAGGCGACGCCGTACGTCGACCACGCCCTCGCGTTCCTCCTCGACGATGAGAACATCGTGCCCATCGAGATCCCTGCGAGCCCGTGGCCAGCCACGCGAACGTTCGCCCTCGAACAGGCCGCCGAGGCCGTACGCCTGGCCCAACTCGGCTTCGCGGTCCGCGGCTTGACGACCCCCGGGCTGTACGCTCAGCGGCTCGGCCTGGTGCAGCGGGTGGGCGACGAGATGGCGCTGTCCGTCAGTGGCGAGATCCTCCTCAAGTTACCGGCGATCGAGACCTCGCACTGGCTGCTCGCGCTCGAGCTCTCGCGCCACGACAGCACGACCATCAGCCGGATCGACACACCTCTCATCAAGCGGCTCCTCGACCGGGGCATTCACACCAGCGAGCGCGACCTGCTGTTCTCGCAACATCGCGACCGGCGCCTCCTGCTCGCCGAGCAGCAGACGCTCAGGCGGCTGCTCGCCCTCGGGATCGTCGAGGTGGAGCGCGAGGAGGAGCCGGGGGTGGAGTATTTCACCGCGACGGCGAGGGGTCGGAGCATTCTTGAGGATCTCGACAGCGAGCCGCCCTCCCCGCTCCGCCTGCTCGCCAGCGCCGCGACCACGGATCAGACGAACGGGATCCCCGGTGAGCTGTTCGCGGCCGCCAGGCAGTCACACGAGCCCTCGGCGGTCGCGGGCACTGTGCTGCAGATACGAATGGTCGCGCACGAGCTCCGCAACGCCCTCGTGCCGGTGAAGATCGCCTTCGATTACATGTGGCGAGCACTCCCCGGCTCGGACCCGCCGACCGAGCTGCTCAACTACCGAGACACCATCCTGAGCGGCCTCGCGCATGTGTTCCGCTTCGTCGACGACTCGCTGCGTGTAGCCCAGATGGCTCCCTCCCCGCCGGAGCCCTTCGATCTGGTGCCCGCGCTGCGTGACGTCATCAGTGCACTCAGCGCCGACCTCGAGCGTGAGGTCGGCTTCACGTGCGACCCCAACGACTTCTATCCGACCCTACGCGGACACCGAGACCGCTTCGTGTTGGCCGTGGCGAACATCCTACGAAATGCCCGCCAGGTCGCCGGTCCAGCGGTCCGGATCAAGGTCGGCGTGCGTCACGAATCTTTCGCGGGGCAGGCGCTGATCACCGTGGACGACGACGGCCCCGGTGTCGTCCCCGAGCACCGTCCCCTGCTGTTCAAGCCGGGTATCTCGCTGCGCCCCGATGGTTATGGACATGGGCTGTCGCTCACGCGTGAGGTCATCGAGGACGAGATGCGCGGGACCATCGAGTACACGCCCGGCCCGCTGGGCGGCGCGAGGTTCATCCTCTGCCTGCCGCTCACTATCCAAGGAACGAAATGAGCGGCACATCTGGAAAGATCTTGATCATCGACGACGATCCGGCGTTCGTGCGGACCTACCAGACCGTGCTGGGTGCCGAAGGATACGCGATCGATACCGCAAGCGACCGCCGCGCCGCCTTGACGAGCCTCGAGCACGGGTCCAGCTACAGCGTGGTGCTGCTCGACCAGAAGCTACAGGGCAGGGACGGGTCGGACTCCGGCATCGACCTGCTCGGCGAGATCCAGCGGCTCGCTCCCCAGGCCAAGACGATCATCATCACCGCCTTCGCCACGGAGGCGTCGATCCAGCGGGCGTTCGCGCTGGGAGCGTACGACTTCCTCGAGAAGGGCCCTGTGCTCGAGCCACTGCTTCGGGCAAAGGTACGCAACGCTGCCGAGGTCTTCCACGAGCGCCACCTTGGTCGACTCGATGCGGTCTCGCGGGACCAACAGATCCACTCGGCCTGGCAGGAGGTCCAGAGTGAGACGGACCCGCACCGTAAAGGCGCGCTGCTCGAGGATCTACTGGTGCTCGTCTTTCGGGCCATCCCGGGCTTTCACGAGGTCTCGAGGGGACGAAAAAATCCTCTCGAGGAGATCGACATCTTCCTTCGCAACGAGTCTTCGGACCCGCTGTGGACCAAGGAAGGCCCCTTCATCCTCGCCGAGTGCAAGCACTGGACGCGGCCCGTGGGCGCGCGCGAATTACGAGAGTTCGCCGAGAAGCTGCGTCGGCGGCATCACCGGAGTCGACTCGGACTGTTCATCTCGATGTCCGACTTCACCGCCCCGTTTCGCGAGGAGATCCGACGGCTCAACGCGACCGACCTGCTCATCCTCCCGATCTCGCGGTCCGACCTCGCAAACCTCGTGAGCTCCGGGGACCGCAACGCCACCTTGAAGCGGCTGTACGAGGGCGCGGTCGTCGATCAGTCCGGCGACGCGAAGTAGCGCTCTCGAGCGCGACAACCGTCGCCGATCACGCTGCCGCTCATACGCGGCGCATGACCTTGCGGATCGCCGTGACGATGTCCTGCAGGTCGCGCTTGGTGAGCGTGGTCGTCAGTCCGAGGAACACGCAGCGGCCGACGAAGTCGAGCGAGCGCGGGCACAGCGGCTCGGGCTGGAGGTTCGCGCTGCGGATCGCTGGTTGCTGATACAGCAGCTTGCCGCCGTACTGGCGCAGCACCCGGATGCCCTCGGCGTTGAGCGCCTCGACCACGCGCGCGGTCTTCTCGACCGACTCGGTGAAGAAAGTCAGCGAGACGCCGCCGTCGCCCTCGGGGTCGGGGATGCGGGTCAGCGTCAGGCCCGGCACGTCGGCGAGGCGCTCGATCAGGAAGCGCTTGGCGCTGCGCAGGCGCGACAGGATGTCGTCGAGGCGGCCGAGCTGTGCGAGCAGGATCGCGGCGCTCAGCTCACTGATCCGCAGGCCCTCGCCGATCAGCGGCGAGCCGGCCGACTCGTCGCCGCGGTGGTTGCCGTGGTCGTGCAGGCGGACGGCGCGGTCGTACAGCGCGGGGTCGTCGGTGACGAGCGCGCCGCCCTCGCCCGCGGTGATCACCTTGTTGAGCTGGAAGCTGAAGATGCCCATCGCGCCGAGGTGGCCGACGGTGTTGCCGCGGTACATCGCGCCGCAGGACTGCGCGCAGTCCTCGATGACGGGGATGTCGTGCTCGCGGGCCAGCGCGAGGATCGGGTCCATGTCGGCGGCGACGCCGAACAGGTGGACCACGCAGATCGCCCGCGGCTTCGCGTCTGTCCCGGAGGACAGCTTGCGGCGCAGGTCGGCGGGGTCCATCGTCATCGTCTCGTCGATCTCGACGAAGACCGGCCGCGCGCCGAGCGCGAGCACGACGTCCGCGGTGGCGACGTAGCTAAACGAGGGCACCAGCACCGTATCGCCGGGGCCGACGCCGAC
>JAYUXQ010000075.1:0-2253 GCA_043752905.1 Nannocystis sp.
TTCAAGGACCTCGCCGGCACCATCGCCCAGTTCGGCCCGCCCGGCGCCCCCGTCGAGTGGCTGCGGCTGTGGCAAGGCGAACTCGAGTTCACGCTCGCCAGAGAAAACGAGACCCACAGCGACCCTCCCTCCCCGCTGGCCCCGCTGGCCCCTTGAAACACGGCCCATGCCTCGCCCAGCAGCTCCGTCTGTCCCCGAGCACGGACCCACAGCCTGCGAAACCCCCGACTTCACGGTCCTGCCACCATGAGTCATCGTCCGGGGGGGAATCGTTTCCCCCCTCTGGTTCGCGCGAGCGATTTGACACGCTCTTCGCGGCGCGCGTATATTGCGCCGTTGGAGAGTCCCGTCATGAAAGCACCCCTCGTCATCGTCGCCCTGAGCCTGTTTCTCGGACCTGTCGCCGGATGTGACGGCGAGGAGAAGAAGTCGATCGCCGACCAGATCGGGCCGGCGACCAAGAACTCGACGGACGTCAAGCCGACCTCCAAGGTCTCCGAGGAGGAGCTGCAAAAGCGCCGCAAGGAGGCCGGCTTCAAGACCAAGGAGGAGGTCGACAACCAGCTCGCCGCCGAGAACGCCAAGATGTTCGAGAAGGGCGAGCGCGAGTTCGTCAAGGCCCGCCTCAAGGACTACCGCAAGATCGTCGCCGACACCCGCAAGCTGCTCGACGACGTCGAGAAAGAGGCCAGCAAGTGGTCGACCGCCAAGGACCCGCAAAAAGCCTTCGCCAAGACCGGCGAGGCGCTCGGCAAGCGCGCCAAGGACATCCAGAAGGCCCTCGACAAGCTGACCGAGAAGGGCATCAAGGGCGGCAACACCCAGGCGACCCTCAACAAGGCCTACCGCCCGCTCGAGGAGCTGGGCGGCGCGCTCGGGCCGGCGCTCGCCAAGGAGCCCGCCTTCGCCGAGACCCTCAAAAACATCCGCGCCGCGCTCGGCGAGGCCGACACCGCCTTCGCCGACATCGAGAAGGACGAGAGCCTCGTCGCCAGCAAGTTCGCCAAGGCTGGTGAAGAGGGCGCCGCAGCCGAGGGCGAAGAAGGCGCAGCCCCGGCCAACGACAAGGCCAAGGCCGGCAAGAAGTAGTCCTGGCGCGACCACGCGCCCGCACGGGCGCCGCGCCCAGCGGAGTATACAATCGCGGGCGTCATGACAGCCACCACCCTCGTGTTCTTCGTCCTCGGGTTGGTGCTGCTGGTCGTCGGCGCCGACACATTGGTCGCTGGCGCCTCGCGGATCGCCGCGCGTCTGGGGATCTCGTCGCTGGTCATCGGCCTCACGGTCGTCGCCTTCGGCACCTCGGCGCCGGAGCTCGCCGTGTCGGTCACCGGCGCGCTCAACGACCAGGCCGACCTCGCGCTCGGCAACGTCGTCGGCAGCAACATCTTCAACGTCCTCTTCATCCTCGGCATCGCCGCGCTGGTCGCCCCGCTGGTCGTCCAGCCGCAGCTGATGCGCCTCGACGTGCCGATCATGATCGCCGTCTCCGCCGTGTGCTGGCTGATGGCGCTCGACGGCTCGATCGGCCGCGTCGAGGGCATCGCGCTGGTCCTCGGCATCGTCGTCTACACCACGCTGCTGATCCGTATGGCCCGACGTCAGGGGGTCGCCGCGGCCGCCGCCAACGTCGCGGTCGCCGACGACGTCGCGCCGCCGCCCAGCAAGGGCCTGCGTGACCGCGTGCTCGTGCAGATCGCCATGATCCTCGGTGGCCTGGTGATGCTCGTGTTCGGCTCGCGGTGGCTGGTCGACGGCGCGATCTCCCTGGCCAAGGGCTTCGGCGTCAGCGAGCTCGTCATCAGCCTCACGATCGTCGCCGCCGGCACCTCGCTGCCGGAGCTCGCCACCTCGGTGCTCGCGGCCTATCGCGGCGAGCGTGACATCGCCGTCGGCAACGTCGTCGGCAGTAACATCTTCAACATTTTGTGCGTCCTCGGGCTCGCCTCCGCGATCGCGCCCGCGGGCATCGCCGTCGCCCCGGCCGCCATTAGCTTCGACATCCCGGTGATGACCTTCGTCGCCCTCGCCTGCCTGCCGCTGTTCATCACCGGCGGGATCGTCTCGCGCTGGGAGGGCGCCGTGTTCATGGCCTATTACATCGCCTACACCGTGTACTTGGTGCTCGCCGCCCAGCATCACGACGCGCTGGCCAGCTACGGCATGGCGATGCGCTGGGGCGTCCTGCCGATCACCGGGCTGACGATCCTCGCCATGCTGATCCGGGACATCCGTCGCCGCCGCAGGCAGCCG
>JAYUXQ010000076.1:0-5700 GCA_043752905.1 Nannocystis sp.
TGGCAAAAGGAGATGATCACCGCGGACCTGGCGGTGCTCAAGGGCGGCGAGGTCAAGGACGTGCTGCGGCCCGCTCGCTGGTGGTACTATCAGCTCCCCGATCAGCCGACGACCGAGGTCTCGCGCTACATGACCCCGGGCGAGGACGTGTACGTGTCGATGCAGGAGGTCGACATGACCAGCGGCTGGACGCAGCTGAGCCTCTACATCAACCCGCTGGTCAACTGGATCTGGATCGGCATGATGGTGATGCTCGCGGGCGCGATGGTGTGCGCCGGGACCCGCAAGTCGGAAGGCGCGGTCGACGATGCATGACCCGCGGCGGCGGATCTATCTCCTGGCCGGCGGGGCCAACGTCGCGGCGATCGTCGCCCTGGCGATCCTCAAGCTCGGCTTCGGCGCCCGCCTCGACGCCCCGACGATCGCCCTCGCGGCCGTCGCCGCGGCGCTGGTCTACGCGCTCGGCCAGCTCTACGCGATGGTCTGGGCGCTGTCCCGGCCCGATGCGGTCGCCCAGGTCGGACAGGCCGCCGGCAGCTTCACCCAGGCCGAGCTGCGCGACGAGAAGCGTCGGCTGCTTCGCGCGATCAAGGAGCTCGAGTTCGACTTTGGCATGGGCAAGCTGTCGAAGGGGGACTTCGACACCGTGATCGCGACCTATCGCCTGCGCGCGATCGAGGTCATGCGCGCGCTCGAGGGCGGCGCCACGCTGCATCCGGAGCTCGCCAGGTTGTTGGCCGAGCGCGAGGCGGCTCGTACGGCCCCCGCACCGTCCGGGACGCAGGTCGAGGCCGCGGCCCGCCCGCGCGACCCGCTCAACGACACGACGCGCGTCTGCGCCAGCTGCAGCGGCACCAACGAGGCCGACGCCCGCTTCTGTAAATTCTGCGGCACGGCGATGAAGAAGCTCGACGGCAGCGCGGTGGCCCCGGTCCAGACGCCGGTCGCCGGCGAGATCGGGGGGGCGCCATGATCGCCGTCACCTCGAAGCTGTCCCCCAGGGCATGGTCGATCGGACATGTCCTCGCGGTCAGCCTGCTCGCCACGTCTGCGTCCGCGCAGGGTCCCATGATGGGCGGCCAGCCCGACCCGCGGGCGATGTCCGGCCTGCCGCGCGTGGACCCGCAGACGGAGCCCGGCACGCTGGTGATCCGCGTGCTGCGTGGGTCGTTCCAGAGCCCGGGCGTCGGGCTCACCGTCACCCTCGACCTGCGCAGCGCCGACGGCGGCAAGCTCGAGAAGCGCACCGCGGTGTCGGTGGAGCAGGGCAGGGCGACGTTCGCCGACCTCGGCGCATACGCGGGCGGTACCGCGGTCGCCAGCGTCGACTTCGGCGGCGAGCCGGCCGAGGTCGTCAAGTCGCAGGAGGTCCGCGTCGACCCCAACGTCGGCGTACGCATGCTGCTGGTGTCCGGCGCGAGCAAGGACCTGGCAGCGGCAGCCACGCCGCCGGCAGCGGGCGCGACGGCGACGCCCGCGGCCGCCGACGTGCCGCGCCCCGGGACCGCGTTCCCGAACCCGGGCCAGGCGCCCGGCTCGGTGGTGGTCGGCACGCTCGACCTCAGCGGCGGCAAGCCATTCGCGGCCACCGAGGTCACCCTCGAGATCCGCAAGCCCGACGCCCCCGTCGAGCAGCGCAAGATGGTCAGCGACAGCCGCGGCGCCGCCCGCTTCACTGGCCTCGCCGACCTCCCGCCGGGCACCACGATGATCGCCGAGGCCACGCTCAACGGCGAGCTCAAGCGATCCGACCCCTTCGGCCTCGACGGTCAGGAGCACGGCGTCGCCGTCGTCCTCGCCGTCAGCAGCGCCCCCGCGGCGGACGCGATCGGCCGGCCGCAGCGACGCCCGCTGCAGACCCCGCGCGCGGTACCGACGATCGCCCCCGGCATCGTGCGCACGACCGTGTTCGGACCCGACGATCAACCGATCGGCGGCGTCCCGGTGACGGTCGTCAAGCTCGATGTCACCGGCACCCGGCGCACGTTCGCGGGCGAGGCCGGGCCGGACGGCGTCGCCTTCATCGAGGACGTCGCGCTCGCCGACGACAGCCTCTACCACGTCGAGGTCGCCCACGATAAGGCACCGTTTCGCTCGCGCCTGTTCCAGATGGGCGACCGCATGGGCGTCACGCTCGAGATGCGCGTGTTCCCGACGACCAGCGACGTCAGCAAGGTCCGCAGCGCGGTGCAGTTCGGCATCGAGGCCCTGGAGAACGACCAGGCCCGCGTCGTCCAGCTGCATCAGGCGCTGGTCGAGGGCGACCGCGCGTTCTGGCCGGCCACGCCGTTGAAGATCGGTGGAGCCGAGGGCGCCAACGGGATGGTCGTGCTCGACCGCGCGAGCGTCGAGCTCGAGCACGCCGAGGGCTCGCCCTTCGCCACGCTGCGCGAACCACTGCCCCCGGGCGAGGTCGTCGACATGTCGATCGCGTACCTCATGCCGCACCACGGGGCGCTCGCGCTGCGCTGGAGCTCGCCGCTGCCGGTCGCCAACGGGCGGGCCGTCGTGCTGCCGGAGCTCAAGCTGAAAAAGGGCGCCGTCGGCCCAGCGACGCGGCCGCCGTCGGAGAACGGCTCGGGGCCCTCGGACTTCGACCTGTACGAGCTCGGCGCGCTGCCGGTCGGAGGCAGCTTCGAGCTCGAGGTCGAGGGCCTCGTCACGCGGCCCCGAACGTTCCGCGCCCTCGGTCTCACGCTGGGCCTGGCGATCGGGCTCGGCGCGCTGATCACCCTGCTCATGGGCCCGCGCGCGAGCCTGCAACAGCGCCTGCAACGACGCCGCGACGCCCTGCTCAAGAGCCTCGATCGCCTCGATACAGCCAGTGCAGCCGGTGCGGCCGGCACCACCGAGCAAGCCTCGGCCGCGGCGCAGCGCATGCGGGTCATCGGCGCGCTCGATCAGGTGTACCGCCAGCTCGACGTGTTCAAGGGCTCCACCGCGGCGCGCGTCGACCTCGGCGCCGCCTGGGACCGCAAGGCATGAGCGAGGCCCGCTCGGTCGTGTCGCTGCGGGCCGTCTCGCAGCGCTTCGGCCGACAGCCAGTGCTGCGTCGCGTCGACCTCGAGCTGTCGGCGACCAGCATCGTCGGCCTGGTCGGCGCCAACGGGGCCGGCAAGACGACCCTGTTCTCGATCGTCGCCGGCCTGCTACAGCCGGATGCCGGTGAGCGCTGGCTGTTCGGCGCCGCGGCCGACGAGGTTGACACCGCCACGCGCGCGCGCATGGCCTACGTCGCGCACGCGCCCCAGCTGTACGGTGGCCTCAGCGCGCGCGAGAACTTGCAGCTGCACGCCGACCTGCGCCGCGTCTGCGGCCTGCCGACCCGCGCCGCCGACGAGGTGCTGACCGAGCTGGGTCTCCCGTCCGAGGCCTTCGATCGCCCGGTCTCGGCCCACTCGCGTGGCATGGCCCAGCGGGTCGCGCTGGCCCGCGCGCTCGCGGCTCGCCCCGAGCTGCTGGTCCTCGACGAGCCCTTCACGGCCCTCGACGCCGGCGGTCGCGACCGGCTCGCGCAGGTGTTGCTCGGCGAGCGGTCCCGCGGCGCCGCGGTGCTGCTCAGCTCGCACGACCTCGACACGCTGACCCAGATCTGCGACCGCCTGGTCCTGCTCGAGCGCGGCGAGCTCGCCCGCAGCGTCGACCTCACGGGCGACCGCACTGCGTTCCGCGAGCAGGCCGCGGCGCTGTGGTCCGGCAAAACCCCGACCGCTCCGTCCACCCCGTCCGCGGGCGATCTGGCCCCTGCGCCCGTCCTTTGCTAAGACAGGCCACCCGATGCGCGTCCTTCGTCAGGCCCTCTTGCTGCTGCGCAGCGAACTTCGGCAGGAGCTCCGCGACTTCGAGCTGCTGCTGACGGCCGGCTTCTTCACGGTCGTCCTGCTGGCGATGTTCTACCTGTCGTTCGCCTCGCTGCAGAGCAAGGCCCACCTCTCGGCGATCCCCGGCCTCATGTGGCTGACGATCGCCTTCGTCGGCGTGCTGACCCTGACCCGCGTGTTCGACCGCGAACGCGAGGCCGACACCCTGCGGGCCTTGCTCGCCGCGCCCGTCGAGCGCCTGGCGATCTACTTCGCCAAGGCCGCGATGACCCTCGCCGTGCTCATGCTGTGCTGCGCCGTGCTCGTCCCCGGCCTGTGGCTGATGTTCCCCGCCGGCGCCGCGTTCGCCGATCAGCCCCTGGCGACCGCCCTGCTCGCCCTGCTCGGCTGCGCCGGCTACGTGGCGATCGGTGCGCTGTTCGCCGCCGGCCTCGCCACCGGCGCCGGCAAGAACACGCTGCTGTTCATCATCCTCTATCCGCTGACCACGCCCGTCCTGATGTACGCGCTCGTCACCACCCGCGCGCTACTCGACCACCACCCCGACCTCCCCGCCTACCTCGGCCAGATGGCCGCCCTCGACCTCATCCTCCTGTCCCTCGCCGCCCTGCTGTTCGAGACGGTGCTGGTCGGCTCCGGGACGCGCGCCACCAGTCCCCGGGGACAGGTCCGAAAGACCCTGTCCCCCGGGCCATCCGCCTGACCTCGCCACTTTTACGACCGTCGCATCCGTCGCATCCGTCGCATCCGTCGCATCCGTCGCATCCGTCGCATCCGTCGCATCCGTCGCATCTGGAGCCCCATGCGCAAGATCTTGCCCGACCTGTGCCTCGTGACCGCCGCGCCGCTGCTCCTGTACAGCGTGCAGCGCGTGTTCCTCGAGACCCCCAACGAGCGCCAGATGGGCACCGCCTTCAAGATCTTCTTCTTCCACGTCCCCATGGGCTGGATCTGCATGCTGATGGCCGTCATCAGCGGCATCGCGGCCGGCGTGCAGCTGCGCCGGCGCTCGACCCTCGGGGCCGCCGTCGCCCTCGCCGCCGCCGAGATGGGCTTCGTCACCGGCCTCGGCGTCCTGCTCACCGGCCCGATCTGGGGCAACGCCACCTGGGGCACCCCGTGGACCGGCGACGCCCGCCAGGTGACCACCGCCCTGCTGTGGCTGGTCATCGTCGCCTACCTGCTGCTACGCCACTACGGCCCCCGCAGCTCCGACCGCCTCGCCGCGGCCCTGGCGATCTTCGGCGCGGTCAACGTCCCGATCATTTATTACGCCGTCAAGCTATGGAAGACGATGCACCCGAGCACCGGCGTCGTCGCCTCGCTGCCACCCGAAATGTGGGCCAGCTTCTGGCCGGCGCTCGCGGCCCTGCTGCTGTGCTCCCTCGGCCTGTTCGGCCTGCGCATCCGCCAGCTCGTGCTCGCCGAGGAGCTCGACGCCGCCTGGGTCCGCGTCGAAGATCCCGCCTAGTGCTTCGCTTCACGGACACCATGGATCGAGCACACCACGGCCTTCGAACGCGCGACATCCGACAAGCACCCCGCGACTGACCCCCAGCGAGGACACTCCCCATGCAAGCAGCCACGCCGACGCTCACCCCGCAGACGCAAACCCAACCGCCCGCGCCAGACCCCGCGTACGGCCCCGCCGTCGGCCTGTCGTTGAAGGAGAAGGAGCAGGTGCGCCAGCTCGAGGGCATCGCCGCCGAGAAGACGGCCAGGGACTATCAGCACATCGTCCTCGCGTACGGCGTGTTGTGGGCGCTGTTCGCCGGCTACGGCATCTTCCTCTGGCGCCGCTCGGCGCGCCTTCGCGCCGACATGAACGACCTGCGCCAGACCCTCGACCGCCGCCCATGATAAGGCGAGACGAAGGCGA
>JAYUXQ010000077.1:0-5696 GCA_043752905.1 Nannocystis sp.
GCGACCTGTTCACCCTCTCGCGCCCCGCTGCCGTCCTCGCTGCCCCTCTCGCGCCCCTGGCCGCACACTTCGTCACGCGCGCGCTTCCCCTCGCCCCCACGACCGTGCCAAAATCCCCCGACCGCGGGCTCCGCCGCAGCTCACCGGGCCGCTCCGTACTCACACTCGCACCCAAATTCCCGCTTTGAACCGCTTAAGCGCGCTGCGCCAGGGCGCCTTGAAGTGGACGCGCACGCGACCGTCGGGGAGTGCCTGGACCGCGTCGTGGGCGAAGTGCGGGCGCAATAAATATCGACAGACTCGCTCGAGCTGCTTTCGGTCGCGGCCCTCGACGGTGGTCGCGGCGTGGAGGTGCATCCCGAACGCCGACACCGTCAGCGCTCGTCCTCCGCCCGCTGCCAACTCCATCGAGGTCATGTCCCCCTTCGCGCATGGCCAACACTCTGCGCCAGGCGACCTCGCCAACGACGTGTCATCGGATAGGCCAGAGGTCGAGCGGCAGTGTCTTCGTGAGAACACAAGTTGGCCGACGCTGGGCTCCGGTCGTGCACCCGCGTCGCACCCCTCCTTGCCGGGTGAACCATCATGGTGTACTACCAGTACACCATGCCATCCCCCCGTTATGGACGGCTCACGCCGCAGCGACGCGAGCAGATCCTCGAGGTCGCGCGGCGGCACTTCGCGGCGGGCGCGGAAGCGGCGTCGTACAACCAGATCATCGCCGACGCGGGGATCTCGAAGACGACGGCGTATCTGTACTTTGATGGCAAGGCCGATCTGGTCGCCGAGGTCTGGCGCGGTCTGCTGACGCGGTTGACCGAGGTGATGGGGCCGTGGCGACCTGCGGGATCGAGCCGCGGTTTCTGGCGGCGATTGGGTACCACCAGCGACCGGTTGCGACGTCACCTCGTGGAGCACCCCGACGATCTCGCGCTGCTCGGGCAGGCGGTGGTGGTGCCGGAGGCGGCGACGCTCGATCGGTGGTTCGCCGAGCTCGTCGACGACGGTGTCGGGCTCGGAATCATCCGCACGGCGGTGCCGCGCCCATTGCTCGTGGCCGCGACGATCGTTGTGTTCCGCGTCGCCGACGAGCACGTGCTCGCAGCGATGTCGCGCGGAGAGACTGGCGACGTGGAGCCTGGCCGGCGGCTTTTGCGCGCGCTGTGGGGCGCATCCCCGACCCGCACGCGCAGCAGCCAGAGGAGTTGACGCATGTACATCCCGCGCGCCCTGCACGACGTGTTCGGCAAGTCACCCTCGGCCCGAGAGACCGTCGCGGTGCTCGCGTTCGGGCTCGGCGTCGCCGCGTGGCTGATGCTCGGCCTCCAAGCGGAGTACGCGACGCTGCCGTGGTGGCGGTCGACGATCGCGGCGCTCGTGATCGCTGACATCGCGGCGGGTTGCGTGGCCAACTTCACCCGTTCGACCAACGATTTCTATGCCACGCGACCGCGCAATCGTTGGGTGTTCATTGCGGTGCACGGCCATGTGTTGGCCCTCGCTGCCGCGCTCGGGGCCGATCTCTGGACCGCGTTGGCGGTGTGGGCCTACACGGTGGCGGCCGCCGCCGTGGTCAACCTGCTCGCGGGCACGGCGAAACAGACCTTCATCGCGGGCCTGCTGTTGGCGGTGGGGCTGGTGTGGATTCCCCAACGCCACGGCGTCGCGGCGCCGCTGCTGGTCGCGTACTGCCTGTTCGTCCTCAAGGTGGTGTACGCGTTCGCGGTCGATCACTATCGCGGCGCGACGGCCGAGGACGGGCCCGTCGGCGTGGCGCACCGCGATTCGACGAGCGGAAGCTCACCGGGCCGCTCCGTACTCACCCTCGCACCCAAATTCCCGCTTTGAACCGCCTGAGCGCGCATGAGGGCGATCCGCGCGAGCAGGATCTCGAAGCGCTCGTCGAGCTGATCGGCCGGCGCGGATTCGACCGCGAGCCCCCACGCGGTCGGAGCACAGCGCCATGTCGGTGCCACCCGCGACGCAAAACCCGTGCACCTTGCACACGACCGGCTTGTCGCTGTGAAACAGCGACATGAAGCCCTTGAGGTTGCGGCTCATCATCGTGTAGTCGACCATCGGATCCCAGGTCTGCGCCGGATCGTGGTTGCGCGCGAACACCTCGGGGTCGAGCGGCGAGCCCGGCACGAACTCGCTGGGCCGCATGCCCTCGGCAGCCCTCGGCGCTCTCCACGAGATCGTAGCCGCCACAAAACCCGCGACCGTTGCCGGCGAGGGCGATGACCCGCACCTCCGGATCGAGGTTGGCCTGCTCGACGCACGCCGCGAGCTCCTGCGGCATGTCGAGCGTGATGCCGTTGCCCCGCTCGGGCCGGTTGAGCGTGATCCGGGCGACCCGGCCATCCACGCGATAGATCATGGTCGTGCAGGCTTGCATCGGCGAAATTGTGCCCGAGGTGGCGTGGGGTCGGGCGGCTTAGTTGGGCCCGGCGGCGTGGCCTGCGCCACGCGCGCAATGGCTCTCAAATGCCTTTTCGTCCCCAGTAGCAGACCTTTCGAGCATGCGCCCAGCGGCGAGGGAGCCTGGTAGTGTCCGGGTCATGCGCGTCGCCACTGCCCGGAGCCTCGAAGCCGACACCCCACGCGCGGTCCAGGAGGCCCACGCGGTGCTGGTGCGCGAGCTGGGCGGGGCCCCGCACTGGCTGCTGGTCCAGAGCTCGGTGCGTCACCCGGCGGCGGCGCTGCACGAGGCGATCGCGGGGCTCGAGGTCGCGGCGATCCACGGCAGCAGCTCGTGCCTCGGGGTGATGACGCAGGCCGGCGCGGCGATCGAGGGCGCGAGCCTGGCGCTGTTCGGGATCCGCGACGAGCAGGGCAGCTTCGGTGTCGGCGCGGCGACGCCGGACGAGGGCGTCGATCCCGGGGCGACCGCCAGCGTCGCGCTGCAGCGGGCGATCGCGGCGGCGGGGCGCGAGGGCGAGGTGCCGGCGCTGGTGTGGTTGACGGCGGCGCCGGGCCACGAGGAGGCGTGCATCGCCGGGCTCCAGGCGGTGCTCGGGCCCGAGGTGCCGGTCGTCGGCGGCAGCGCGGCGGACGACGAGGTCGCCGGCGGCTGGTATCAGCTGACGCGTGAGCGCAGCTTCGGCGACGCGGTGGTGGTCAGCGCGCTGTTCCCGACCGGGCGGGTGGTGTCGGCGTTCCAGAGCGGCTACACGCCGACCGGCACGCGCGGTGTGGTGACGCGCGCGCGCGGCCGGACGCTGATCGAGATCGACGGCGCACCGGCGGCGACGGTCTACGACGCGTGGACCGGCGGGGCGATCGCGGGGACGATCGGCGTCGGCGGCAGCGTGCTCGCGAGCACGACCCTGTTCCCGCTCGGGCGCCGCGTCGGAGCTGTCGGCGGCGTGCCCTACTACCGCCTCGCGCACCCGGCCACGGTCCACCCGGACGGGTCGATGGACCTGTTCGCGGAGGTCAACGAGGGCGAGGAGCTGGTGCTGATGCACGGCGATGTCGAGGCCCTGGTGACGCGCGCGGGACGGGTCGCCGTCGACGCCCGCGCGCTCGCTCGCCTGGCGCCAGGCGAGGTCGCCGGGGCGCTCGTGATCTACTGCGCGGGCTGCATGCTGACGGTGCGTGATCGCCTCGAACAGGTGGTGGTCGGCCTGCGCGAGGGCCTCGGCGAGGCGCCCTTCCTCGGCAGCTTCACCTTCGGCGAGCAGGGCTGCTTCGTCGGCGGCGAGAACCACCACGGGAACCTCATGATCTCGGTCACCGTGTTCGCCCGCGCCTAGGACCGCATGCTGTCCGCCGCAGAAGCGCTCAGCGAGGCCGTCACCCGCCTCGAGCAGGCCCTGGCCGCGGAGCGGCGCCTGCGTGACGAGGCCGAGGCGCTGCTCGCCGGCCTGCGCGCCCTGGCGACCGCGTCGTCGCTGGCCGCGACCGACGCCCGACTGCTGACCTGCCTGCAGCCGGTGCTCGGCTTCACGGCGGGCGTCTTGCTAGTGTTGACCGCCGAGGGCGAGCTGCGCGAGCAGGCCTGCAGCGATCCAGCGCTCGCGGGCTTGCGACTGCGACCCGGCAAGCTGCTGGCCCGCGTGCTCGCCGGGCAGCCGGCGGCGATCTTCGACCTGGCGCAGGTGCCCGAGCTGGCCGCCCTGACCGCGCGCACCGGCGCACGTTCGGCGCTGTGCGTCGGCCTGGTGACGGCCGCCCGCACGGCGCTGTTGATCGGTGTGCACCCGACGGCGGCGGCCTTCGCCCCGCGGCAGACGGCGCTGGCCCGCAGCTTCATGCAGGCGGCGGTGCCGGTGCTCGACAGCTTGGCCGCGCGGGAGGAGTTCGGCCAGCGACGCGTCGCGGAGGCCCGCGCGGAGGCCCTCGAGCGCAGCAACGCGGCCCTACAGACCCAACTCGACACGATCGTCCGCCAGCAGGCCCAGATCCAGCGGCTGTCGGCCCCGGTGCTGCGGATCTGGCGCGGCGTGGTCGTGGTGCCGATCGTCGGTACGCTCGACGAGGACCAGGTCGCTCACCTCAGCGAGCGGCTGCTGCAGGCCCTGTGCGACGAGCGAGCCCGGGTCGCGATCCTCGAGCTCACGGGCCTCGACGGCTTCGATGCATCGACCGGCGATCGCCTGCGCTCGGTGATCGGCGCGGCGAAGTTGATCGGCGCCCGCTGCTTCGTCACCGGCGTGCGTCCGGCGCTCGCCATGCAAATGGTCGAGTACGGGGTCGGTGATCTGCACACGTTCTCCAGCCTGGCCGACGGGCTGGCCGCCGCGATGCGGGCGCTCGGGCGACCCGCTGCCTGAGTCAGCGCGCGGGTGTGACGCTCGCCAACGAGGTTGGCACCCGCCACCCGGATCGCCAACGCCAGACATCCGGGCGAGCCGGTGCCCGGGACGCAAGTGGTTGGAACAACGAGAGGTTTCATGGTGGCGCGCGGCGAGCGAGAGGAGGGACATGGCTGTACGCACCCTGCTCCGCTTCGCCCCCGTCTGCGCCACGCTGTTGATCGCCGCCTGTCTCGAGCACCCGGTGAAGGGTGTGGAGTACGACAAGCTGACGGTCGACGACGAGGTGTTCCCGATCGCCGTCAACAAGGATGTCGACATCCTGTTCGTGATCGACAACTCGGGGTCGATGGCGGAGGAGCAGGCGCTGCTGTCGGCCAACTTCGCGGCGTTCATCGACGTGCTCGAGGCGCCGGACGTGAAGACTTCTCGTTCGCGTGCGACGACTACTGCAGCAAGGCCGACGCCGACGTGAAGATCAAGGCGACGTCGACGACGGTCGACGACGAGGCGAAGCCGCGCTACTGGCTCGAGAGCATCGAGGGGCAGACCAACGTGGAGGGCTTCGACTCGATGGTCGAGGCGTTCCAGTGTTACGGGCCGCAGGGGGTCGCGGGTTGCGGCTTCGAGTCGCGCCTGGAGAGCATGTTCTGGACCGACCCCAACGACCCGGCGCCGTCGTCGGCGATGTGCTGGAACGCGGGCGTCAAGTGCGACGGTGAGGGCCCGAACTACACCGCCTGCCGCGCGGAGAACTTCGACGCGGAGGGCAACCCGGGGGCCACGGACGAGGCGGCGGTGCTCCAGCCGATCAGCAAGTACGTCAAGTTCCTGCAGACGATCGAGGACAGCAAGCAGGCGATCGACCCGACCCAGGAGGTGCTGGTGTCGATGATCGCGGGCGGGCCGGACGGCTACGAGAACGGCACGGCGCCG
>JAYUXQ010000078.1:0-2250 GCA_043752905.1 Nannocystis sp.
GGGTGTGGCGATTCGACGAGTTCGACGACGCGATGATCGAGGGGCCGCTGCTCGACGAGGTCCCGAACGACGAGGACGCGCGGCGCCGGCTGATCTTCCTCGGCGACGACCCCTACCTGGCCGTCATCCCGCTGACCGGCGACGCGAGCACGATGGAGATGTCGCTCGTGCAGCTCGACCCCGGGACACTGGCGCCCGGGACCGTGTTCACGCTGCCGCTGTGGTCGGCGTGCTTCGACGCCCGCTACTGCAACGGCGCCCTGCTGACCGGGCCCGTCGACATCGATCCGATCGCCGTCACCGAGGCCGGGCTGTTCGGTGGGGCGTGGCTGATGATCGGCATCTATGGCTCGCGGGCCGTCGAGCCGCCAGCGACCTACACGCTGTACATGACCCGCCTGTTGCTGGTCCAGCTGCGCTCGGCGGGCCTCGACCGGCCGCCGCAGATGCTCAAGGTCGAGAACTTCTACCCGCCGAGCACGGCGCCGGTGGTGCTCGACCCGGCGTTCGTGGCGAGCGACACCTCGGGCTTTTACTGGCTCGCCGGGCTGTCGACGATCGACCCCGGGCCGGTCAACGAGAGCGACCTGCTGTTTCGCCTCGACAGCGCCGGGCGCTATGTCACGTTCGAGCCGATCGCCAGCGCCAAGCGCGAGCTGAGATCCCACCTGCTGCAGATCGGCGGTCGCGCGGCGCTCGGGCAGATCCCCGGCAACACCTGGACGATCGCGCCGCTCGGGGCCGACGGCGTCGACACGCGATTGATCGCCAAGCTGGTGATCGACCCGGACGCGGAGATCTCGTCGGCGGGCCGCAGCGAGTTCCTGGTCCGCGGCGGTGGACGGGCCCGGCGGGTCGCGGCGGTCTGCGCCGACGACCCGGACGATCTGGACCCGCAAAACGAGTGAGCGCGCCGCGGTTGCCCGCGACGCGCTCATCGGATGACGATCGACGGCTGCGTCGACTTACTTCTTGGCCTTCACGCGGGCGTCCGCGCCCTCGGGCTTGAACAGCGAGGTCTTCGCGATCGCGGTCGGGGTCCCGTCCTTGCCGACGGCCCAGCTGGCCTGAACCATGATCGGGCCGGTGACGTGGAACGAGCGGATCTCGATCTTGTACTCACCGGGCTCGAGCGCGACCATCTCGCACTTCTCGACCGGCTCGGCGTGCACGCCGTCGTTGTCGACGACCGGCGTGTCCTCGATGTAGAGCTGCGAGCCGTCGCTGCTCCTGGTGCACAGCTTGTACTCGTTGCTGGCCGTGACGTTGAGCGAGCCGGTGAAGCGCAGCGCCGTCGGGGCCTTGAGGGTCGCCGGGGCACCCGCGAGCGGGCCGGTGGTGCTGGCGTCGACGGTCGAGGCGATGAAGATGCTGGTCAGCTTGAGACCCGAGAAGTCGGGCAACTTGGTGGCGGCGGCCTCGATCGTGAAAGCCTCGGCGAGCAGACCGTTGGGATCGACGCGCGGCTTGCGGGTCGGGTTCTTCGGGTCGACCGGGGTCTCGACCTTGGGCGGCTTGGCAGCGGCGATCTTCTTGACGGCCTTGGGCTTGAAACCTCCCGCCTTGGTGGTGGTCGAGTCGCGGCCGTGGGGCGCGTCGGCGACGGGGGTATCGCCATTGGCGGGATCGGTCTGGCCGGCAGTACCACCGGTTTGCGGCTGGCCACCGGCGTCATACGACACTTTGCCGGCGTCAGGGTTCTGGGGAGGCGGAGCGGACGAGCTGGCACAACCAGCCAGGAGCCCAAAACTAGCGACCATGAGCAGAGAATTGCGGATCATCGGAAAGTCCTCGTGGAGGTCAGGAAATCTGGGGCCGGTAGACGGCGGGGTCCGTCGTGCGATTCAGGGGGTGAAGTGGGAGGCGCGGCGGCGGACAAGTGTACGGCGCGGGGCCCGATCGGCCAGCATCTTTTTTGGCCCCAGACGGAGGGCCAGGCTCGCATCGGTGGTCGTGATTGCTGTCACTGCGAGGCGACGATTTGGGCCGGGGATGGTCGGCCGATGGACCTCGCGGCGTGGGTCGAGTATCCACAGTGCCACCATGATGCCTGCCCGCACGCCTCTGCGCGAGTCCGCCCCTGGCGCCGGGCTGCCTCGCCTGGCGTGCCCGGGCGCCAGTAGCGTGGCACTCGGGCTGACGTGCACGCCGGGCCCAGCACGTATGCCGGTGACCCCGGCCAGAGAGGGAGGGATGCGACCATGATGCAGATCCTCGCGTTCATCCTGCTCATCGGGCCGTTGATCTTTG
>JAYUXQ010000079.1:0-2248 GCA_043752905.1 Nannocystis sp.
TGCCGGTCAGGAAGCCCGACAGGTTCGCCGCCGCCGTGAGCGGGAAGGTCCCGGGGTCGATGTGCGTGAAGTTGCGGGTGTCCGTCTCGCCCGCATGACAGCCGTTGCACGTGTTGACCGACAGGGTGTGGCGCTCGCAGGTGTTCGCCACGTTGTCGAGCCCGAGCAGCTTCCAGAACACGAAGGCGAAGGGCGGCGGCTGGTCGGGGTCGGTCTGGGACAGCGATGACGCCCCGAGCAGCGCCGCGTCGGCGCCGGTGAAGTCGTGGTGTGGCAGCACGGGGATCGGCGGGCACAGCGAGCCGAGGTGAGCCGAGACGTAGTTGTCGATCGGCACGCTGCCCGAGACGGTCGCGGGCAGCGAATTGCCGGCATTGAGGATCACCGGCTTGAAGCCATCGTCGGGCGTCAGCGCGACGGTGGTCTGGACCAGCTCGTCGGGGTCCGCCGGCTGACCGAGCCGGAACTCGCGCAGCTCCCACGGCGCGGCGAGGGCGATCTCGTTGGTGCGCACCTGATTGATCGCGCTGCCGTTGGGCTTCGAGGGATCCGCACCGGCGACCACCACCTGCTCGGCGAGCGCCGCGAGGGCGTCGTTGTAGGCCGGTGAGCCAAGCTTCATGTCCTGGAGGGCCCACCACGCCCGGCCCCAGTCGCGCACGCTCTTGCAGCCGCTGCGCGGCACGCCGTACTCGAAGATGACCGTCATCAACCTCGGCTGACAGGTGTCGGTGTCGACCAATCCGAACACGAAGCGCATCTCGCCCGCGTTGCCGCCCCCGTACGAGCTGCCGCCGCCGCGCAGGTCGACGCGGTTGACGATCGCCAGCAGGCGAAACGGCGCGAGGTTGAGGTCGAGCGCGCCGCCGCCGCTGGCCTGACGCCACTTGTCGATGATCCTGGTCTGGACGTTCGGCCGCGCCAGCGCGGTGTGTCCATTGACCGTCTGCGGCGTGAGCCAGTGATCGAGCCAGTCCTCGACGAAGTCCGCCGGCGGGTTCGGCCCCGCCATCTCGGTCATCAGCCGACCGAACGTCCAGTCGCCGCCCTTCGTGCCGCCATTGCACGGGTCGAAGGTGCGGGTCGGGTCGCGCACGACGCCCGGCGCGGTGACCATCAACGAGCTCTTCGGGACGACGAGGAGCCACCACGGGAACAACTTCGACGGACCGAAGGCGACGCGCTTCTGGGCGAAGAAGCCCTCGAGGTCGAACAGCTCGGCCGGGGCCTCGCCGACCTGGACGCGCCCGCGAAACACGGGCACCGTCTTGACTTGGTCCTCCTGGATGGACTGCTTGTCCTGCGCGTCGCGGGACTTGAGCTCGTCGAGGTCGACGGCGGCCAGCGCCGTGAACACCTGGTCGCCGGCCTTCTCGTCGCCGGCCTCGCCGTCGTCGCGCAGCACGAAGGGCGCGTCCTCCGGGCCGCGCAGGATGAAGTTCTTTTTGTCGCTGTCCTGAAAGCTCTCCGGCACCTCGGCGGTGATCCGCACGTTGCCGGTCTCCGAATTGAACAGCTCGATGAAGAGCGCGTCCTGGGTCGCCGCGGCGAACTCCTCCTCGAAGCCCTTGAAGCCGCTACGCGCCGTGACCTCGTCGTCATCCGTGAGGCCGTCGGCCTCGTCGAGGTCCGTACAGCTCGCGAGCGCCAGCCCAAGCGCCGCGCAGACCCACCGACCCGAGACCGATGCAAACCCGCTCCTTACAACCATGTTTCTACGCATGACACCCTTGTTCCTGAAAAAAAGGCGCTGTTGCCGGGCGGCCCCAACGCAGCCCGAACATCTGTGCGCCCATCCGTGAATTCGCGGCCCTCGACGCACCCACCACTCCGCCATGGTCTGGGCACGTCGCCGTCGCCGGGCAGAGATACGTCCGCATGGAGGCACCGCAAGTGCGGATGGTTCTCATACGCATCGACGGCCCCGTGAACCATGGATCCGGCGCATCCGATGCGGTTCGCCCCGTTACTCCGCGGACGGCGCCAGCACGCGACCCCGCTGCGGAGCGTATGAGCGGCGACCGCGCGCGAACCATGGGACATGGCGACGACACGCAGGGGGCGGATGCCCCGCTGTAAAGTCGGCGCCACAGATCGGCGAACCCGGCGCGCTCAAAAAGCCAGCAAAGCCCGGGCCGTCACTGCTGCACGCAATAGATCGGCGCGAGACTATCGCAGGTGCTCTCCATACAGTATTCGCTCCACCCCTGGTCGGACTCGACGAAGGACCCCACGAGCGTAGTTCCGC
>JAYUXQ010000080.1:0-13760 GCA_043752905.1 Nannocystis sp.
TCCTCAGGCCAGCGGCGTCAGCTGCGGCGAGGAGATGCCCTTGATCTGCGGGATGCGCAGCTTGAGCTTGCGCTCGATGCCCTGACGCAGGGTCGCCTGCGAGCTCGGGCAGCCGATGCAGTTGCCGGTCAGGCGCACGCCGACGACGTCGTCGATGACATCCATCAGCTCGATGTCGCCGCCGTCGCTCTGGACCATCGGCCGGACCTCCTCGAGCACCTCGCGCACGCGGGCGATCAGGGCGTCGCCGACGAGATGCTCGACCTCGGCCTCGGCCGAGTCCCCGAACAGCAGGTCCTCGAAGGGCGAGCGCTCCGGGTGGATGACGGGCAGCGAGACGCGACGGACGGCCGTGGTCGGCTCGGTGGTGACCGGGGTGGCGAGGCCGCGGGGTTCGACCTGGCTCGAGGTCACGGTGGCGCCGCCGGCCTCGGTCCACGCGACGATGCCCCCGCGCAGGCTGACGACCCGGCCAAAGCCCTTCTCGCGCAAGATCGCCTGGGCCTGCAGCGAGCGCTTGCCGGCCTGGCAGTAGGTGATCCACACGCCGGCGGGGTCGAGCTCGGCGTGGCGCCGCTCGAGCTCGCCGAGCGGGATCTGAACCGCGTGCGGGAGCACCCCGGTGCGGTTGCGTTCGTCGGGCTCGCGGACGTCGAGGAGCAGCAGCTTCGCGCCCTCGCTGACGCGCGTGCGCAGGCCCTGGGCCGAGATCTCGTCCTCGCTGTCGTCGTCCTCCTCGTCGAAGGGCGGGAGTACGGGCGCGGCGACCTTCACGGCACCTGGCTTTTCGAGCATGTCCTTGAGAGCACCCGACTGGTCGAGCTCCCGCAATTCATCGTAGCCGCCGATCGACTTGCCATGGATGAAGACGTGCGGCGAGGTCTTGCGCCCGGTCTGCCCGCGGATCGCACGGCGCAGGTCGTGGTCGTCGCTGTAGTCGATCTGCGTGAACGGGATGTTGCGCTCGTTGACGAGGTCGATCGCGGCGCGGCAGTAGGGGCAGCCGCGCTTGATGTAGATCTTGATCGCGGGCTCGACCGGCCTGGGCGCCTGGGCGCCCTCGGTCTTGATGATGCCGCGGTCGACCCGGTGCTTGTGCAGCTTGTCCTTGTCGGTCTGCCACATCGGCTGCTCGGGCTGCGAGCCGTCCCAGGGCGGCGAGACGGTCCGACGGGTGATACCGTGGGTGCGGTCGAGGCCGACCCAGCCGCGCACGCGGTCGAGGCCGGTCGCCGCCATCCGCACGGTCGGACGCTCCGACTCCCTGCCCCGCTGCACGACCACGTCCAGCGTCCGCACCGTCAAGCGTTTAATCAATGTCCCGATCACGGGTCACGGGTACCTGCATTCTCTCGACGCCGTCAAGCCGGAGGTCTGCGGGGACCCCGCGAGTGCGAACCGTCGGACTCGAACCGACACACCTTGCGGTACTGGAACCTAAATCCAGCGCGTCTACCAATTTCGCCAGGCTCGCCAGAGCGCGGACGGTATCATGCCGCCGTGCGCGTCGACACCCCGTTCTCCATGCGTTGCCTCGTGGGTTGCCTCCTGCTGACCGCGTGCGGCTCCAACCCTTCCACGGAGCACGCCGCGCCCGTCGTGGCGGAGCACGCCGCGCCCGTCGTGGCGGAGCACGCCGGGCCCGCGAAGGCGGCGCCGGCAGCGAAGAAGGTGGAGACGCTGGCGCAGGTCCGGGAGGACGTGCCGCTGGCGCTGCCGAAGTTGCTCGGGCACACGCAGGCGGAGGTCGAGGCGCAGCTCGGGCCGTCGCTCGGGAAAGGCATGGACCGGCCGTCGTGCGTGCGCTTCGTGCCCAGGCGGGTGTTCTTCGCCTGCAAGTACGCGACGCGGCCGCACGCCGACAGGACGGGGACCTTCGAGGAGGTGCTGGTGAGTTATGAGGATGGCGTGGCGACCGAGCTGACCTTCGACGGGCTCAAGTCGGGCAGCGGGCCCTTCGATCCCCAGGTGCTGCTCGGCGCGATCGGCCTGACGCTGCCGGAGCCGGGGAAGCAGTCGATCCCGGCCGACAAGGTGCGGCTGTGGACCTGGTTCAACTCGCTCGCGCGCCTTCGAATCGCCGGCAAGGAGTACCGACTCGAGGTCTCGGTGGTCGAGGACGACTGGTCGCGCGGGCGCGTCACGATCTACGAGAACGACCACCTGACGCCGGACCAGACCGCGAGGATCGTCGCGCCCGGCGGCGCGCAGATCAGCGAGCCACCGGCGCCATGATCAGGTGATCCGGTGATCCGGTGATCCGGTGATCAGGGGATCCGGGGATCAGGGGATCAGGGGATCGTCGAGAAGATCTTGCCGGGGTTGAACAGGCCCGCGGGATCGAGGGCGGCCTTGATGCCGCGAAAGATCGCCAGCTCGGCGGGGCTGCGGGTGTAATGCAGGTGCTCGCGCTTGAGCAGGCCGACGCCGTGCTCCGCCGAGATGCTCCCGCCGTGGGCCTGGACCAGCGCGTAGGTCTCGTCGTCGAAGCCGTGCACGCGCGCGAGGAAGTCCGGCAAGGCGAGCGCCTCGGGGCGGAGCAAGTTGAGGTGCAGGTTGCCGTCGCCGACGTGGCCAAAGCACAGCGCCTCGACCTCCGGTAGCGCGGCCGCGACGGCCGGGCGCCAGGCCGCGAGGAACTCGCCGACGCGCGCGACCGGCAAGGCGATGTCGGCCTTGTGCGGCGTATGTCGATGCAAGGACTCGCTGATGTCCTCACGCAGGGCCCAGAGGCTGCGCGCCTGCGCGGGCGTACCGGCGAGCAGGGCGTCGTCGACCTCGCCGGCCTCGGTCGCGTCGCCGAGCAGGGCGGTCAGCTCGGACTCGGCGTGGGCGCGCGCGGGCTCGCCGGGGATGGGGATCTCGATCTCGACGAGCGCGTGGCGGGGGCTGGCGTCGGCGAACGGTGGGGCGCCAGCGCGGTGGGCGAGGACGTGGCGCAGGCAGCCGTCATCGAAAAACTCGAAGGCCGAGAGCGTCAGGCTGCTCGCGCGCAGGCGGGTGAACAGGGCCATGACGGCGGCGTCGTCGGGCACGGCGCACAGGGCGACGAGGGTATCGGCGGGCGGGCGACACAGACGCAGCGTGACCTCGACGATGACGCCGAGCGTGCCCTCGGAGCCGATGAACAGCTGGCGCAGGTCGTAGCCGGTGTTGTTCTTGACGAGGGCCCCGCCGAGCTCGAGGCACTCGCCCGAGGCGATGACGGCCTTGAGCCCGAGCACCCAGTCGCGCGTGAGGCCGTAGCGGAGCACCTTCACGCCGCCGCCGTTGGTCGCGAGGCTGCCGCCGATCTGGGCCGAGCCCTTGGCGGCGTAGTCGATCGGGTAGAGCAGGCCGTGCGCGGCGGCGGCCTCGTGCGCGGCCTGTAAGGTGAGGCCGGGCTCGCAGCGCAGGGTTCGCGCGGCGACGTCGACCGCGAGCACGCGCTGCATTTTTTCCAGCGAGAGCACGACCTCGCCGGCGGTGGCCGTCGCGGCGCCCGCGAGCCCGGTGCGACCGCCCGAGGGGACGATCGCCACGCCGTGCGCAGCGCAGGCCCGCACCACCGCCTGGACCTCGGGGATGCTGCGCGGGAACACGACCATCGACGGACGCACGGGCCATCCGCCGCGACAGCGGTCGGCGCCGTAGTAGGCGAGGTCGTCGGGGGCGTCGGTGCAGCGCTCGTCGCCGACGGCCGCGACGAGGTCGCGACGTAGTGCGAGCAGGTCTGCCGGGGCGCGGTCCATGCTTGTGGACGTCCGGGACGGCGTGCCGCCCGGCGCGGGCTAGACGATCGCGGCGGCTGCGGCCGAGTTCGGACGCATCAGCTGCCGGACCATGCGCACCACGGACTTCACGACCGGGTGGCCCTTGATGAACACCACGCCGACGACGTGCTTCTCGTCGCCCGCGATGAGAATGGCGTGCTCGCCGACGAGGATGCGGACCGAAGGTTCGTTGGCGACTTGCCGGAGGCGCACTGCCTCCAGCACGATCGGCTTCCAGCGCTCTTCACCTACCCACGACGGCTCGCCGGCCTGCGCCTGCTCGGCGGTCATGTCGAGGACCGCGACGATGCCGTCGTGGCGAAGAACGCGCTCAATACGTGTCGATGACATTGAATTTCCCTGAGTTCACCGGCTTCTAATCCTGGACCTGGGGGTCGCGGCGCCGGGGCAGTGGTTGTACAAAAAGGCTCCAGGTGCGTCAATTCCGCAAGTCGCGGATCAACGTTTCGTGGCCCTCGTATCGCACCTTGACGGCCATGCATCTCATCGACACCCACGCCCACCTCGACCTGCCTCGCTTCGGCGACCCCCGGGCCCAGCGTGAGGCGGCCCTTCGGGCCCAGGTGGCCGACGTCGTGGCCGTGGTGATCCCTGGAGTGGAGCCGGCGAGCTGGGATTGGATGCTGGCGACGGCCGCTCGACTGCGCGCGGAAGCGCCTCATGTGTGCTTTCACACCTCATTCGGAATTCACCCGCAAGTGCTGCCAGATCTCGATTCTGCAAACGACGGGGAGATCTGCGCAGCGCTGGCGGAGCGAGTGACGGAGGCGCCGACCGGGATGGTGGCGATCGGGGAGTGTGGCCTCGACTTCGCGGCGGGGGTCGTCGCCGGGGCGTCGCGCGAGCGTCAGGTCGCCGTGCTGCGCGCTCACTTCGCGCTGGCGCGGCGCACGGGGCTTCCGTTGCTGCTGCACTGTCTCCACGCGCATGGACCCCTGCTCGAGCTGCTGCGCGGTGAACCGGTCCCGCCATCGATCCTGCACAGCTGGTCGGGAAGCGCCGAGATGGCGCGGCACTTTTGTAAGCTCGGACATTATCTTTCGTTCGCCGGTGCGATCACGCTGCCGCGCGCGCGACGACCGCTCGAGTCGGCGCGGGCTGTCCCTGCGGACAGGTTGTTGATCGAGACCGACAGCCCCGATCAGACCCCGTATGGGCGCCGGCCGCTGCGCAACGAGCCGGCGTTCCTGCCGGATGTCGCCGCGGCGCTGGCCTCGGCCCGTGGGGAGCCGCTCGCCGAGGTCGCCGAGGTCACCACCGCCAACGCCCGCCGGCTGCTGGCCCTCCCGTGAGCGCCGGATATGTTGCGGCGCCGCCGACTTGATGCTTCCCTCGCACCGACCTTGACCGGCTTTGCTCATCTTCGCTGGCTCTGCGTGAGCGCGGTGGTCGGCCTCGCCTGCGGGGAGGCGCCCGTGGTCGTGCCGCCCGTGGTCGAGGTGATCGAAGTCGTCGAGGGGCCGACGGTCGAAGTGATCGCGCTGGCGGGTCCGCCGACGCGGCGGGTCGCGTATCACCCGGACGACCTCGTCGACGACCTCACGGCGATGACGGAGCTCGATCTCGCGTTCTCGCCGATGGACCGACTCGAGCGCCGCGCGTCGGTCGACGACGACCGCGACTACGAGCAGGCGTGCGCCGGCCTCGACCTGACCTCGCTGGCCGCGCGGGCGCCACGGGTCCGGGTGCTGCGCGTCAGCGGCTGCCAGAGCGCGGTGCACGTGGGTCTGGGGGCGTTCACGGGGGTCGAGGCGCTCGAGCTGGTGGACCTCGGCCTCGACGGGGTGACGATGGGCCGCGTCGCCAGCTTGCCGCGGCTGCGCGCGCTGACGCTGACGCGCGTGAAGCCGGGGACCGAGCCGGTCGCGGTGCTCGGACGCCTGGCGATCGAGACGCTGGTGCTGCGCGAGCTGGACACCGACTCGCCGCTCGCCGAGGTCGCCGTCCAGGCGCCGCAGCTGCGCGTCATCATACTCGAGGGACCATGGGCGGGACACGAGGCGATGCTCGCGCTCGGCAAGGCGGAGCGGCTGCGCGAGGTGAGCCTGCTCGACACGCGGGTCGGCAACTTCTCGCTGCACCAGCTCAAGCCGCTGCTCTTGCTGCGCAAGATCGTGTGGCAAGGCGGGACCTTCAACGATCACAGCCCGTTGTATGTGCGCGAGCTGCCGATCGAGTCGTTCACCTGCGCGTGCCCGGGCCTCGGCGACGCGGGACTCAAGGTGCTCGGACGCCAGACCGGGCTGCGCGAGCTGGTGCTGCCGCAGTCGCGGATCTCCGGGGCCGGGCTCGCGCACCTCGTCAAGCTCGACAAGCTGGCGCGCATCGAGATCTCGCGGCGCGACCCTGGCCCCGAGGGGCTGACCGCGCTGACGCAGCTGCCGGCGTTGACGGATCTCTCGATCGAGCTGCCGTCCGGGCTCGTCGACCCGACGCTGACGCCGCTGGGGCTGCTCGTCGGGCTGAGGCGGCTGCGGCTCGACATTCCGGCCCTCGACGACCGCGCCGCGCCGCAGCTGGCGACGCTGACGCAGCTCGAGCACCTCGACCTCGGCGGCACGCAGATCTCCGACGTCGGGCTCAAGGCGTTCACCGGGCTGACGCAGCTGCGCGAGCTCAAGCTGCACCACACGCGCATCACCAACCGCGGGCTCGCCAACCTCTCGGGGCTCACGCGGCTGGAGCGGCTCGAGCTCGACCACACCGACCTCGTCGACGACGGTGTCGCTCACCTCAAGAACCTCGGCGCGCTGAGGGTGCTACGCCTCGACAAGACGCTGATCACCGACGCCGCCCTGCCCCATCTGCTCGGCATGGAGAAGCTCGAGCAGCTCAACCTCGCCGACACGGTCGTCACCGCCAAGGGCGTGTCCAGGTTGTCAAACCTGCCGGCGCTGCAAGGCGTGAACCTGGCTCGCACGCGCGCCGAGGGCTCGCGCTGACGAATGCTGTCCCCGAGGACAGGTCAGGCGGGCAGTGGCGGACCGGCGTCGGGCAGGTGCGGGCGGCCGTCGGGGCCCGGGTGGGTCCAGCCGCGGACCGCGTCGAGCCAGGCGACGCCGACGGCGACCGCGTGGCGCAGCGGCCGTCCGCGGGCCAGGCCGCAGGCGATCGCGGTGGCGAGGGCGCAGCCGGTGCCGCGTGGGTCGGGCCCGGGCTGACGCGGACGCGCCAGCGAGTACGCGACGCCGGAGATCCACAGGCGGTCACGCACGCGCGTGGCGTCCTCGCTGTGGCCGTCCTTGAGCAGCAGCGCCGGACCGGCGAGGCGCTCGGCGAGGCGCGCGAGCAGGTCGGGGTCGTCCGGCGCGGCTTGGGCCAGCACGGCCGCCTCGGCGCGGTTGGGGGTGATCAGCCAGTGAGCAGTCCCGGAGGACATGTCCCGAAGGACATCTCGCAGGCGCTCCGCGCTGGCCCCGAGGTCGCCGCCGTCGCTGGCGACGAGCACCGGGTCGAGCACGACCGGCGCGCCGGTGGCGGCGAGCTTTGGGAGGATCGCCGCGACGAGCTCGGTCGGCAACAGCCCGACCTTGATCGCGGCCGGGGTGGATTGCGCGGCGAGGTCGGCGAGCACGTGGGCGGCGTCCCGCGGCTGCGAGGTAGCGGGGAGGCCGGCGCCCTGCCGGGTCCAGGCGGTCACGATCGGCGCCTGCCACAGCTCCGGCGCGCAGGCCCGCGCGGTCGCCTGGTCGCGCCACAGGCCCGCACCGCCGCCCGGGTCGACCCCCGCCAGCAGCCACAAGGTCGCAGGCCCGGCCATCGCACTCGAGCCTAACCGCCGGCATGCAAACTCGCCAGGCCCCGGTTACACTGCCCCCATGGCGACCTTCACCGGCACTGTACGCTTCAACGACCTCGAGGGCGGCTTCCATGAGCTCGTGACCGACAAGGGCGACACCTACCGCCTCAGCAAGTGCACCGCGAAGGCCGGTCAAAAGGTCCAGGTCAAGGGCAAGCTCGAGGGCGGCGGCTTCGGCATCCACATGAGCGGCCCGAGCATCGAGGTCGAGAGCATCAGCGAGAAGTAGACGCTGGCTGCGGGGACGAGATCCCGACAGCTCAAAACAACAAGGCCCTGGACCGTGAGGACCAGGGCCTTGGTGTTTTCAAATGCGAGGAAAGGGACTCGAACCCCCACGTCGTGAGACACACGGACCTGAACCGTGCGCGTCTACCAATTTCGCCACCCTCGCGGTTGGGAGAGGGAAGCTAATCGACCGCCGCGGCGCCGTCAAGACCGAAATTGCTGAGGGGCATTTCGGCTCGATCCGCGGCGAGCCCGCACATGCACCCGGTCAATCCTTGTCCTCGACGTCATCGGGCCAGGCCTCGTCGTCGAGGATCTCGATGACGATGCGGGAGTTCGAGTGGTCGGTGAGCTTCTGGTCGAAGCCGGGGCGGTCCGGGGGCGGCGGCGGCGGCGTCGGCGTGGCGAGCTCGATCGAGTCGGTGTCGATCGAGAACATGTCGTCGTCGTCCAGGAACGGCAACGTGCGCAGCGGCTGCTGCTGCGCAGGACGCCGGGGCGGCTCGCGCACGGGCTCACGCACGGGCTCGCGCACGGGCCCGCGCACGGGCTGCGTCGGTGCAGGCTTGGCGAGCAGCGGCTCGTCGTCGTCGTCGTCGTCGAGCTCGATGTGCAGGCGGTCGGAGGGCAGCACCATCGGCGGCGCGTCGTCGTCATCGTCCGGGACGACCCTCGACCTGGCAGCGGCGAAGGCGCCGGTGAGCTGGAAGGGGCTCGCCAGGCGCACGGCCATGCTCTCCTCGTCGTCGTCGAAGTCGATGCCCGCGAGGGGGTCGGGGCGGTCGGGGTCGAGCTGGAGCGGCGGCGCGATCTCCATGTCCTCGTCGTCGTCACCGTGGTCGACCACCATGACGTCGAAGGTGCTGCCGTCGGGGGACTCCTCGTCCTCGCGCTCGAAGGGCACGCGGGTGTCGAGGGTCAGGCGCGCGAGCTTGGCCTTGTCGCTCGCCAGCTGCCGCTCGAGCTCGACGATCCGGTCCTGGGCCTCGGCCAGCAAGGTGCGTGACACCTCGAGCTGATCGATGAGGTCCTCGTACTGCTCCTTTTGCTTGTAGAGCTGGGCGAGGCCCGCGGCCAGCCGCGCGGCGCTGCGGTCGGTCGCGTCGGTCATCTCCCAGATCCGCTGCTCGGCGGTGTCGAGCTGGTACAGCAGGTACTCCTGCTCCTCGGCCCGGATCGAGGCCTCGAGCTGGACCCGCGCCAGCTTCTCGCGCTGATGCTCGTTGAGCAGCCGCTGCTGCTGCTCCTGCTGCGCGAGGCGGTCGGCATGCTCGCTGGTCTGCTGGGCCAACAGCGCCCGCAGGGCCTGCAATTCGTGGTCGTCCGCGGTGCCGCGGCCGGTCCCGGCCCCGAGCGCGACCAGCTGCTGGAGCTGCTCCACCGAGCGCCGCTTGGCGTCGAGCTCACCGCGCAGACGATCGAGGTCCTGCTCGATCGCCTCCTTGGTGTTGACGGCCATCTCGAGGTCTTGCTTGTAACGCCGCAGCCGCTGGCGCAGCTCCTGCTGCTCGGCGACCGACTCCTCGAGCCGACGCTGAAGCTCACCGGCCTCCTCCTCGCGCTCGAGGACCTTGCGCTGATGATCACGCAGGCGGTCCTGCAAGGCCGGCACCGCGGCGCCGAACTGCTCGACCTCGACCTGCATCACCGCCAGCTCGCCGCGAAGATTGGCGGCGACGCTCGCGTGCTCCTCGACGCTGCGCCGCAGCTCGCGGATCGTCCTTCCGGCCTCGGCGAGCTCGCGCTCGCGTCGCCGCGCCTGATCGACCGCGGCCCGCTCGAGCGCCTGCGCCTGGTCGCGCTCGCCCTTGAGCTCGCGCACCTGGGCCTCGAGCTCGACCAGCTCGGGCGGGTCGTCGCCCCGCTCCATGCTCGCCTCGAGCTCGCGCAGCCGGTGGTCGCCGGTCGTGTACAGCCCTTGCAGCTCCGCGTAAGCCAGCTCGAGGCGGCGCAGCTCGTGCCCGAGGCGCTCGAGCTCCTGCATGCGCTCGTGCTCGACGATCCGGCTGCGATCGACCTGCTCGCGCAGGCGGTCGACGTCGGTGACGAGACGGACGTTCTCGAGGCGCTCGCGCTGGACCTCCTCCTCGCTCTGCCACAGCCGCGTCTCGAGCTCCTGCTGGTCGGCGGTGCGCCGCGTCAGCTCCTCGCGCAGGCGGTCGCGGTCGATCGACACGTCGGCCGTCGGCCGCCCCGACTCGGGTGTGACGATCGGCGGGACCTCGTCGACGAGCACGCGGGTCAGCGCCGCGGCGTCGTTGCGCAGCGCGGCGTCGTCGAGCAGCGGCGCTGTGCCGTCGTCGAGGCGCTGGCCGTCGACGCGACGGCGCAGCTCGTGCAACTCGGCGCCGGCGTCGATCGCCTGGGCGTGCGCGTGGCGGAGCTCCTGCGTCAGCGAGGCCGCGCGCTCGCGCAGGCCGTCACGCTCGCGTCGGAACTGCTCGACGGCCTCCCGCAGTTCGGCCAGCTCCTCGGGGCCGATCGGCGGCTCGGGCTCGGGGGTCGGCGCTTCAGAGAGTTCAGGCTCCGACGGCGTGGGCTCGGCCTGCGCCTCGAACAACGCCGCGAGCGCGCTGCCCTCGTCGATCGGCCCGAGCGGCGGCACCGGTGGCCTCACCGGCAACACGGGGCCCGGTGACGAGTGCGAGGGTGCCTCGGAGGCCGGTGCCTCGGCTTCGGCGGCCGCCAGCGCGGTGGCTTCGGGTCGCGTCGTGGTCGTCGCCGGGTCGGGCGTGGTCGCAACGAGCACGCACTGCTGCACGAGCGGCCCGAGCTCGGTGGCCGAGGCGAGCACGAGGTAGGGCCCGGTCGCCGGCGCGTCGGTCCGGAGATCTTCCACCAGACGGACTTCGGAGGTCGCGGAGGCGCCGACCGGCGCCAGGCGAAAACCGCTCCACGGGAGCTGCGCGAGCGCGGCGACCTGGGAGAATTGGGTCCGCAGCAGCACCTCGGTTCCGAGGAGATCCGTGCTGTAGATCGCGAGCACGCCTGTGGGCCGCAGCACGCGATGGGCCTCCGAAACGAGCGCCGCGCGGTCCTCCGGGCCGAGCGCCGCGAACGCCTCGATGCAAAGCAGCGCGTCGACGCTGCCGTCGCGCAGAGGCAGGCGCAGCGGCGTGGTGAACGGACCGGCCCACACCTCGACGCCCAGCGAGGGCGTCAGCGGGGCGCCCAGCACCAGCACGCGCCCGGCTCCGGCCGCGGCGAGCCGTTGCGGGCCCTCCGGGTCTTGCGGGGACACGACGGCCACGCGCTTTGCGAGCCACCATCGCTCCAAAGCTACATATGCGGGCAGGTAGGACACTTCAGGCCGCGTTCGGACGGCGCCATCATACTTCAGGTCTGGCTTTCGCCTCAGCGCTTGTCGTGCGCGAGCGAAATTGTTCCCGTGGGATCTCCCCGTACAAAAGCGCCGGGACTCGGTCCGCCACCCGGGGCCGCAGGGCCTGAAATCGTCGCCATTGCACGCAATTGGCACGCGCGAACCAGCGCACGGCCCGCATGCGGCTGGTTGATCCCACGAGTTCGCTGCCCTACGATGCCGAATTGTCGATGGCAGCGAAGCTCATCCTGCTCGGAGGGGATCATCCGGTCGAGCACGTCCTCTCGTCGTTTAATACGCTTGGACGCCATCCAGACAACTCGATCCAGGTCCTCGACCGGATCGTGTCGAAGGAGCACAGCCGGATCACGCTCGGCCCGGACGGCCGATACGTCGTCCGTGACGTCGGCAGCCTCAACGGGACCTTCGTCAACGGCGAGAAGGTCAGCGAGCGAGCGCTGAAGTCGGGCGATCAGATCTCGCTCGGCAACACGACCTATCGCTTCACCGAAGATCGGCCGCAAGACAAGCTCCCGATCCGCAAGGTGACGATGACGCCGGATCAGGTGCAGAGCCAGGTCCAGAGCACGCTGTCCGCCAACTCGCGGTTCTTGCCCGAGAAGGACATCAAGGACGTCGCGGTGCTGCGCGCCGACTACGAGAAGCTGCGCGTCGCCCACGAGCTGTCGCAGAAGCTGTCGATCGACGCCGACCTCGACACCCTGCTGCAGAAGATCGTCGACGAGGCGTTCCTGCTGATCCGCGCCGACCGTGCCGTCATCCTCCTGCTCGACGGCGAGACCGAGGACTTCGTCCCGCGCTACGTCCGACAAAAGCGCGACGAGGAGATCAAGCTCTCGAAGAGCATCCTCGACGAGGTGCGCACCAAGAAGCGCGCCGTGCTCTCGTCGGACGCGATGGTCGACGAGCGCTTCAAGGCGGCCAAGAGCATCATCATGCAGGGCATCCGCTCGACGATGTGCGTGCCGCTGCTCTACAACGACAAGCTGCTCGGCGCGATGCACATGGACTCGATGCTGGCGACCGGCGCGTTCACCGAGAAGGACCTGCTCCTGTTCTCCGGCATCGCCACGCAGGCCGCGGTCGCCATCGAGAACAACATGCTGGCGCAGAAGATCGAGCACGAGGCGACCGCCCGCGCCCAGTTCCAGCGCCTGCTCTCGCCGAACCTGGTCGACCAGATCGTCGCCGGCCAGCTGACCCTCGATCAGGGCGGCGCCCGTCGCGACGTGACCATGCTGTTCGCCGACATCCGCGGCTTCACGGCGATGAGCGAGCGCCACACGCCCGAGGAGATGGTCGTCACGCTCAACGAGTACTTCGAGGTGATGGTCGACGTGTTGTTCCGCCACGGCGGCACGCTCGACAAGTACGTCGGCGACGAGATCATCGGCCTGTTCGGCGCACCGGTCGACCTGGTCGACGCGCCGCTGCGCAGCGTTCGTTGCGCGCTCGACATGATGCGCGCGCTCGAGGAGTTCAACCGGCTGCGCGTGGACCAGGGCCGCGAGAAGGTCAGCATCGGCATCGGCGTGAACACCGGCTCGGTCATCGCGGGCGCGATCGGGTCGTCGCGGACCTTGCAGTACACGGTCATCGGCGACGCGGTGAACATCGCGGCGCGCCTGTGCGGCCTCGCCAAGCCGGGCGAGATCATCATCTCCGAGTCGACGCTCGAGCTCGCGGGACCGCACATCCTGGTCGAGCCGCGCAAGCCGGTGCAGGTCAAGGGTAAGCGCGAGGCGCTGTCGATCTACGCGGTCCAGGGCATCCGTGACACCGCCCCGCCCAGCAGCCGCAGCGGCTCGCTGATGTCGACCTGACGGGCAGCGCGGGCCCGCGGCGAGGCCTGCACGCGCCCTCGGCTCCGTCGTGGCGCGTCCACGAACAACCGGGCCGCTTAAACGCCCGAAGGGCGGCCGCTCTCGCGGTCGCCCCTCGTGCCTCGGGTATCAGGTGGCTCAGGCGACGGCGATGCCGATGCCCTTGCGCGCCTTGAAGTAGTCCTCGCTGATGCTGTAGAGGACGAGTTCCTTGATCTTGTCCTTCGGGGTCATCGACGAGCCGAACGAGCTCTGCTCCTGCGAGATGATGTGGGCCGCGACGACCATGTCGTTGCAGAGGAGGAAGCCGACGCGGTAGCCCGCGACCTCCGTTGCGAGGGCCCACTTCTTCACGTCGGTCGAGCCGCCGGCCTCGACGAACTTGCGCATGAGGCTGCGCATCTGGTCACGCGCACCGCCGGGGAGGCGGCTGAAGATCTCGCGGGCGTACCCGTCGAGCTCGGCCTTCGGCAGGCCAGTCTCCATGTCGCAGACGTGCATGCAGGTCAGGAAGATCTGCTTGAGGTTCTGCGGCGAGCGGTCGAGCGCCACGTAGGCGTAGTGCGGCAGGTACAGGTCCAGCATGTACCGGCCGAGCGCGAAGGCCAGATGCTTCTCGTTCTTGCCCTTGAGCAGGTTGGAGAACAACACCATCGTCGGCGCGACGCGGTTGTCGCGGACGGCGTTGAGCAGGGCCACGTCGCCCGGCTCATCAGGACGCAGGTACAGGTCCGGCTGACCGACGTTGAGCACGTTCATCACGTACTTGGCCATGCGGGCCACCAGCGACGGGT
>JAYUXQ010000081.1:0-2247 GCA_043752905.1 Nannocystis sp.
CGTAGGATGGACAGGCGTCGTCCCGGATTGGAGGCGGGGCATGGTGGAGGGCAGATCATGAGAAGCCCGGAGATAATTCGGGACGGGACGGTGCTCGGCAGCATAACAATTCTATACTGACGATAAATTTGGTATCGGCGCTCACCCTCGGAACAGGGAGGGAGTCGACGAATTCGTGAAGTAGCGGAGGTTGGGGGATGGCAAAAGGGTGGCACGAAGATCGCCGACGCCGTCATGGACTGGACGCCGGAGGGCGACCGACCAGCGCAGTGCGATAATTGCGGCGGGACGCGGCTGCACGGGCACGGGCTGCGGCTGCGTGCGGTTGCGGTCGACGAGCGACGCTGTCGGCGGTCGCGCAGTATGAAGGGCTCAACCGGCCCTTCACGTACTCGGACTTGACCGGCAACGCGCTGTTCAACGTCAGCTGCGTGCCGCCGCAGTGACGGCGGACGCTAGAACTTGAGCGTCACGAGGGCGCCCATTTGTGGGCGCTGGACCGGCCTGAAGCTGGCCTTCTCGAGCTCGCCGGCGCAGCAGGCCGCGAGGGCCGGGTTGCCGCCGTCGTCCTCGGCGCCCGCGCGGATGACCGAGCCGGTCGGGCCGGCGATCGAGAGCTTGATCTTCACGCGCTCGCCGGGTTTCGCGAGGCGCGCGCAGCTCGTGGTGGCACGGGCCTTGGCCGGGCCGGTGCCGGCGGTGATGTCGGTGTCGCCGAGGCGCTCGGGCAGGTCGGAGGTGACGGCGGCGGCGATCTATCGAAGTCGCGAGATCGACCGGGAACTTTCGTCGGGGGCCCGCTGTCTTGCCCGCCATGACGACGACGACCCGTTCACCCCGCACGCGCAGCCTGTGGAGCAAGTGGCCCGCGACGACGATCTCCGCGCTCACCGGCCTGACGGCGCTCGCCCTGGTGCTGGCGACCGGCTCGGTCGGCGTCGAGGAGCAGGCGCCCCTCGAGACGAGCACCGATGAGGCGGCGCCGGGGATCGCGTTCGAGCTCGGGAAACCGACACGGGACGTCGAGTTCAAGATGGCCGCGCCGACGACGGACCACGAGCGGGAGATGGCGGCGAGGTCGGCCGGCATCCTCGGGGTGATGGCGGCGGACAGGGGACACTTCCTGGCGTCACCCCACGGCGGTGCGTTCGCGGTCGGCTCGGACGACGCCGATGTGTGGGGCGGCCTGACCGGCACCGAGGTCGGCGAGGCGTATGGCGTCGGCGGGCTCGGTCTGGTCGGCACCGGGCGCGGCGGCGGCGGTACGGGCGAGGGCACGATCGGGCTGGGGAGCTCCGGGCTGGCCGGCAAGGGCGGCGGCGGCTACGGCCGTGCGAGTCGCAGTCATGGCAGTTACAAGGCGCAGCTGCAGTCGCAGGTGCTGACGGTCGGCACGGTCGACGACAACGCCGACCTCGCGGGCTACAGGAAGGCGCTGCGCAAGCTGGGCGAGGAGGGGGTGGCGCTCGGCATCGACGCGGCGACGTTCGGGCTGGCGGCGCCGAAGCGGCGGCACGCGGCGGCGCCGGGCGGCCTCGATGTGGCGCTGGTCGTCGACACGACCGGCAGCATGGGCGACGAGCTCGAGTATTTGAAGGTGGAGCTGCGGGACATCGCGCGCGAGGTGTCGACGAGCTTCCCGGGAGTGACGCAGCGCTGGGGTCTGGTGGTCTACCGCGACCGCGGCGACGAGTACGTGACGCGCAGCGTCGACTTTCGCGGGATCGATCAGTTCATCGACAGGCTCGGCGAGCAGGAGGCCGGCGGCGGCGGAGATCATCCCGAGGCGATGGACCTGGCGATGGACGCGAGCGCCGACCTCTCGTGGCGCACCGGCGACGGGACGGCGCGCATGGTGTTCCTGGTCGCCGACGCGCCGACGCACCCGGGCACCGCGGCGAAGCGCTTCGCCAGCGCGGTGCTCGATCACCGCGCGGCCCGCACTGCGATCTATCCGGTCGGCGCGAGCGGCGTGGCCGGCGATGCCGAGGCGGAGATGCGGCTCGCGGCCAAGGTGACCGGCGGGCAGTACATCTTCCTCACCGACCACTCCGGGTTCGGCGGTCATCACGAGGCGCCCAAGGTCGAGCAGTACAAGGTCGAGACGCTGCATGCCGCGATGACGCGGATGATCCGCGGCGAGCTCGGGGACGCGAAGGTGCAGGCGCGGACGGCCCCGCTGGAGACCTGTGACGAGACGCCGATGCTGATGCCGACGCCGGTCGCGGTCGACGCGAACGCGCTGGT
>JAYUXQ010000082.1:0-5677 GCA_043752905.1 Nannocystis sp.
GTGGAAGCCGGGCGGCGCAACCAGGGCGCAGAGGCGGGCGAGGAACTGGTGGGCGTCCATGTCGGCGTGGGTGGTGCCGCTGCGCCAGGGCGCCTTGAACGAGACGCGGACGCGGCCGCCGGGGAGCGCCGTGACGGCGTCATGGGCGAAGGGCGGGCGGAGCAGATAGCGGCAGATTCGCCCTGGGCTGCTTGTGGTCGCGGCCGTCGGCGGTGGTCGCGGCGTGGAGATTCATGCCGAAGGCGCAGAGGGTCATCGGCCACGATCTCGGCGGCTGGGCGAGCGCAGGTTGACGTGCACCGCGCCGCCTGTATGCTGGAAGTCAGCATAGAAAGGCCCGGTCAGTGCGGATATGTCCGACTCCCAAACTCGATGGTTAGATAGGCGGCCGCTGTTTGCATATCTCGATGAGACCGCCTTCGATGATGCGCGCTCCTTCGGGTACGGCATGCTGCTGACGGAGGAGCCCTTGCAGCCCGCTATTATCGACACAGCGCTTGCTGACCTCCAAGCAGACCCCGACTTCCACCAGAGGTACGACCGTTCGACGATCACGCGTGGATATTTTCACGCGAGCGAAGACAGTAAGAACGCTCACAGCTTACTTTGCCGGCGAATCGTCGCGGGGGTTGAGGGGGAGTTCTTCTATGCCACTACGCGTAACGACCATCCGAGCAAAGCTATTCAGTATCCAAAGACACCTACGTCGGAGGATCACTTCGACATGATGCTCACCGACAACTTCGTCCGCGCGATTGTAAGGGCTCGACAAGTTGAGGTCGTTGTGGAGGGGCGCGACCGTCTAACTACGGAGCGTCTGAAACATCTCTTCGAGGGCATCTTGGCACACCTTGAGCGCCGCGTAGTAGATATGACGTTCGTACCTTTCTATTCGCCGAATGTTGTTTTCAGAACAGTCGGCAAGAGCGAGCCTGGAATCCAAATCGTCGATTTCATCCTCTGGGCGCTTAACCGCCGCGGACTCGACAAGCCGTGCCCATGGGTCGATCGCTTGGGTCTGAAGTTCGCAGAGGGCACCAGCGCGCGAAACTCCCCCGAAAAATCGGCTGTTTGGTTGCTCGGGCAGCCTCCGCGCTATGAACGCACACTCTACCCAGGCGGGGCCTTCCCGTTGCCGTTGATCCGCGACGAAGACTGGGGCTGGGGCGCGGAAACTATCAGGCGCTTCCTCCTTGAGCTCTCAAAGGAATGGCTTCCGCTGCACGTCGACCACCTGTCAGAGCGGCTACGCGAACTTGTTCCGGCTTTGCTTTGCGCGGTTGAGTCGGAGGTGCTGAAGAATGCAGCGAGTCTGTTTCTCAGGTTGTTCGATACGCTACCACTGTATCAGGAAGTGGCTGTCGACGATCTAGCGACTTGGCGTCAACTCTTGCTTTTGCGACGAATCGCGTCTTCGTTCCTAGCCTCCCCGGGCCGCCCGGCGGCCGAAGCTTCGCATCCCTCCAATGAAACTTCGCAGGTCGAGTTGGAGATCGTGATAGGCGTGTCGACGCTCCAGGGCCGAAAGGCAGATGAGTAGCTTAGGATGCCGACCCGTCGCCGCCCATCTTCGACAGTACCCGGGTTATCCAGAACGGGGCCGCGCTCCATGTTCGCCATTGGGCCCTCATCCGTGGACCATCGCCCACCAGGTACTCGGCCCGCCGCCAAAATTCCTGCCTGAAACTTCTTAACCGCCGCGGCGATCTACCTCGCGGTCACCGGCTCGTACATCAAGGCCATCTTGCTGACCCTGTGGGGAGTGTTCGTCATCAGCCTGGTCGACAACTTCCTGCGCCCCCGCCTGGTCGGAAAGCGGGCCAAGCTGCACGAGCTGTTCATCTTCTTCGCCGTGCTCGGCGGTCTGCAGGTGTTCGGCTTGCTCGGCCTGGTGCTGGGTCCGGTGGTCCTCGCCGTGGCGCTGTCGCTGTTCGAGACCTTCCGCGGCGCCAGTCCCGGCACCACCACCGCCAACGACCTGTTCCTGCCGGACGACAGCCACTACCTGGGCGCGAACCGCAAATAACGCGGCGGCGAGCGCACGTGGGTGCGCAACGAAACCGCGGGTCATCGCCGGGCGGATGCGGCGGTTTTGCGGGTCAAGGCGGGCCCCCTGCGCTGCTCGGCGGTCCACGCCTCGATCTCGGTCAACATGTCCGGCTTCCGCGTCGGAGACGCACGCAACATCTTCGCCGTCTCGTCCGCGAGCACCAGCGCCGCGGCCCGCTGATCCGGGTCGCTCCACAGCGCCCGCGCGAGGGTGAAGCGCAGCTCGGCGACGACGTCCGCCGGGAGCGAGGCGGCTCCCGACAGGGCGAGCGCCCGCTCGGCCAGCGCCCGCGCCCGCCCGGGCTGGCGATTCTTGAGCTCGAGGTCGGCGAGATGCTCCAGCGCGTCGAACAGCTGGAGGTTGTCGGACCCGAGCGTACGCTCCGTCAACGCGATCCCCCGCTCGATCACCTCCCGGCCGCGCGCCGTCCGGCCCATCCGCAGATAAGTGCTGCCGAGGTTGACCTGCCATACGGCGACGTCGGGGTGCTCCGCCCCGAGCGCGGCGATCGTCACCGCCATGGCGCGCTCGTAGTGCGCCGCCGCCTCCTCGTAGCGGCGGGCCTCGAACAGCGCGTTGCCCAGGCTGTTGAGGGTGTATGCGACGTCGGCGTGGTCACGCCCGAGGGTCCGCTCCTGGATCGCCAGCGCGCGCTGCAGCGCCGCGAACGCCTCCGCGTGACGGCCGAGCTCGGCGAGCGCCAGCGCGGCGTTCGCAAGCGAGTTGGCGACATCGGGGTGGTCCGGCCCGAACACGCGCTCGCGGATCTCCAGCGCCGCCTCGTGATGCTCGAGCGCCTCCCGGTTGCGCCCGAGCATGCCCAGGACGTTGGCGACGTTGTTGAGCCCCCCGCCGACGTCGGCGTGCCACTGGCCGTAGGCCTCGCGCCGGATCTCCAGCGCCTCTTCATAGTACCGGAGCGCCTCGGCGTAGCGGTTCATGCCGTAATACACGTTGCCGATGTTGTTGATCAGCGCGGCGGTCGCGGGGTGGCGCGGCCCGAGCACCACCTCGTTGATCGCGCGAGCCTCCTCGTAAATGCTGATCGCCTCCTGCCAGCGGCCCTGGAGGCGCAGCGCGCCGGCGAGGGCGTTGAGGGCGCTGGCGGTCCGGAAGTGCTCGCGGCCGAAGACACGCCGGGAGCCGGCGAGCCCGCGGCGAGCGTGCTCCTCGGAGCGGGAATAGTCGCCGTGCTCCTGGGCGTCCGCGCTCCAGGCGAGCTCGAGGGCGATGGAGAGCGCACCGTCGCCGCCGAGGTTGACGAGCAGCGCCTCCGCCGTCTCGCCCCACCGCCGGGCCTCGTCGAAGCGCGCGAGCCGACCGCCGAGCAGGCTCACCATCCACACCGCGAGCTCGGCCCGGCGCGCGCCGTCCCCGGCGCGCTCGGCAGCCAGCCAGCCGACCCAGGCGTGCGTCTCCGCGGCGACGAAGTCGCTGTTGAAGTCGGAAGCCTGGGCCGCGACCAGCCTCGCCTCCGCGATCATCGGGTCATGACCGAGCGCGTGCGCCTCCTCGATCAGCGGATGCATCGCGTCGGCCGTGACGCTGCGGCCCAGCGAGAGCGTCTGCTGCGCCCGCAGCAGCCGGCCGCGCAGCTGCTCGACCGCCACGACCGCGGCCGGGCCGTCCGGCGGCGCGACCCGCTGGTGCGCGGCCATCAGCGCCGATGCGTCCTCGCAGCGAGCCGTCGACGGCAGCCCGAGTACCGCGTCGATCGCTCGTGGCACGACGTCGGCGCCGCCCTCGATGAGCAAGTCGACGAGTGACGCCAGCTCGCGCCGACGCTGCGCGAGGCACACGGTGCGCAGGTCGAAGACCGCCGCCGACTGCAGGCCGCGGCGATGCTCCTCGCAGCTCATCGAGCGCTGGTCGGCCCAGCCCTCGGCGTGACGGTCGAGCCCGGCGACGACGCGGTCCGCGGTGTCGCGCGCGTAGGGTAGCCCGGTCGCCGCGATCGCCTCACCGACGGCGCTCCGGCGGGCGTCGTCCCAGACGCCGGCGAGCCCCACGTGGGCGTCGCTGCACAGCCCGACCGGCTCGGCGAGCGAGTAGCCGCCCCACGAGGCGCCGGCGATGACGACCAGCGCGACCGCGCCGACGACGACGCGCCGACGCAGCGCCCCGGGGTCGCGCGACAGGTCGGCGAGCAAGGCGTCCATCGACGGGTAGCGCGCGGCCGGGTCGATGGACAGGCCGCGCAGCAGGGCGGCGCGCAGCCAGCCAGGGACGTGACGGTCATTGCGCGGCTGGACGATTACTCCGCGTAGCACGTGGGTGGTCAGCTCCTCGGCGGTGGACCCGGCGAAGGGCCGCGCGCCGTACAGCGCCTCCCACAGCGCGACACAGAAGCTAAACTGGTCGCTGCGCGCGTCGACTGCGGTCCGCAGGTGCTGCTCGGGGGACATATACGCCGGGGTGCCGATCAGGGTGCCCTGGCCCGTGAGCTCGATGTCGAGGGATGTCTCGCCGGAGCGAAGATTCTCGACCTCGGGCTCGTGCACGCCGGCGCGCATGACGAGGCCGAAGTCGAGGACCTTGGCGCAGCCCTTATCGGCGATCACCACGTTCTCGGGCTTGAAGTCGCGGTGCACGAGGCCCGCGGCGTGCGCCGCCGCCAGCCCGCGCCCGGCCTCGAGGTACTTCGCGCGGACCGCCAGCCACGATCGCGGGGCCGCCTGCAGCCACGTCCGCAGATCTTCCCCGCGGACGAACTCCATCGCGAGGTAGAGCTGGTCGCCGAACTCCCCGACCTCGTAAACCTGCACCACGTTCGTGTGCGACAGCCGGGCCATCGCCTGCGCCTCACGCAGCATGCGCGTGCGCCCCTCGGGCCGGTTGCGGCTGCCGATCCGCAGCAGCTTGATGGCGACGCGTCGGTCGAGCTCCTCGTCGTAGGCGGCATAAACAACGCCCATGCCGCCCTCACCGAGGCGACGTAGCACCGCGAAGTGGCCGATCCGTATCAGTTGCGTCGACGCAACTGGATCGGAGGGCGACGTGTCGTCGCGGTCACTGGCCGTTTCGAACAAGCTTGCCATCGGTGCCGAGCGCGAGCGCAGTCGCCTCCTCCGCGGCTTCGTATGCGAAGCAGGAGGATTGTAGCGCCGACAGACGCCTGGCGGAGACGACATCGTCGCTCGCCCGTGCTCGGTAACGGACGCTGGCTAGCGCACGTGCGTACGCAACGTATCGACCGCGTGCACCGGGGCCAGGTCGCCCTTCATCAGGTGGGCGATCGCGCCGTACACGAGTCGCTGGCTCTCGACCCGGTTCTTGCCGGCGAACACTGACGACGTCACCTCGATACTGAAATGCCCGCCGCCGCCGGAGACCAGCACGTCGGCGTCCGCGATCGCGGCGACGATCGCCTCGCGGATCGCATCGGTGATGGAGCCCTGAAAGTCGGTCCGATGGTGGCTTATGCCCTGCCTTCTATCACTGTGCCGGCTCGCCGACCACCTTGACCTCGAGCGTGACCCCGTGGGCGGCCTGGACGCGCTGGCCGCCTGCCTGCAGCTCTCGCTCGCCGGCCCGCACCTCGCGCCCGGCTCGCAGTCCGTAGCGCCGCCGCCGATGACCCTCTGCGCCTTCGGCATGAATCTCCACGCCGCGACCACCGCCGACGGC
>JAYUXQ010000083.1:0-2237 GCA_043752905.1 Nannocystis sp.
GGCGTGCCCGAGACGGCGATGCCCAGCGCCAGCGCCAGCAGCGGGGCGCCGATGAACATCACCGCGTCGTAGGTCGGACCTGCGATGTAGGGCCCGCGCACGCGGAGCATGCTAGCGCCCGCGGCTCGCCATGCCCAGTGGCCCAATGGCCCGGTGGCCCGGTGGCCCAGGAGGCGCGCCGGGCGACAGTGTGCGCGAGCTTCGAGGCCCGCGTCCGAGGTCTGGACCATCGCCTGCCGACCTGCGAGACTGCCGTCCGAGCCCTGCTCCGAGGACCCCCCATGAAACACCTGCCCCTGAGCCTGTGGAGCCTGTGCACGCTGTGCGCGGCGGCTGCCTGTGACGCCGCGGTGGTCGCCAGCGCCCAGCAAGCCGATGTCGCCGCGCCGGGCGCCGTCGAACTCCAGAAGGTCGAGCACAGCGAGAAGGCCGCCGACGATGCAGCCGCCGCCGCAGCCACGGTCGTGGACGGCGACGTGAAGGCGACGATCAAGCCCGAGGCGCTCGACCTCGAGTCGATCAATTTCCTGGTCAAGAAGGGCAAGGTCAAGGACGCCGCCGCGCTCGAGAAGAAGATCAACGACCCGAAAGAGAAGCTGAGCCAGGTCGACGTCGATGGCGACGGCAAGCTCGACAAGATCCAGGTCGTGGAGATCCAGAAGCCGAACCAGGGCAAGGTCTTCGAGCTGCACGTCATCCCGTCGAAGACCAAGAACAAGGCCGACGAGGTGATCATCGCCTACATCCACTTCGAGCCCGACGTGGAGACCAAGAAGCTGGTCGTCAAGGCCACCTACGCGCCGATCGTGATCGGCTACGACACGATCGTGTACGAGTACTTCGTCCCGATCGAGGTCAAGGGCACGACGATCGTCGTCGTCGACAGTCACCCGTTCTACGGCTGGCTGTTCCTGCCCTCACGCCCGGTGTTCGTCGGCGTGTATGTCTACACCGTTTCGCCGCCGCCCGTGATCATCATCGAGCACGGCTGGCACGGCAAGTACAAGGGCAAGGGCAAGGGCAAGTGGCACTGATCGGTTGATCGGCTGATCGGCTGATCGGCTGACAGGCCTCACGTTCATGGGCGTCGCGAGCGGGCTCCGAGCCAGCGACCGAAGTCGATGAGCGCGCCGATGCCGAGGCCGATCAAGCCGTACAGGTAGAAGTTGACGATCGCGGCGAGGTCCTCCATGCCCCCATATGGGTGCTCGGCGACCCAGATCATGTGCGCGAGGCCGATGAGCAGGCCGAGCATCGCGCATGCGAAGGTCGCCCGTGCGCCGAAGGCCCCGAACGCGGTCAGGATCGCAGCGATGAGGCCGCTGACGCCGACGATGGCGAGCACGGTGTCCTGGGCCGGCGTGCCGGGGCCGGCGGAGTCGGCCCACAGCAGCCCGGCGACCAGCAACCCGGCCGCCCCCAGGAGCACGAGGAGCCATCGGGCGCTGCGGCGGGGCGGGAGGAGCGGCATGGCGCCAGTGTAGCGGAGCGCGCGGGCGATGCGGCCACACCGGCGCCGGACAGCTGGTATCCTCGCGGGCATGCGACGGTGGCTGGTCGGTTGGGTGCTGTGGAGCGGTGGCTGTATCGAGAACAACCCGATGTTCGTCGACCCGACGGTGGGCGACGAGGCGGGCGAGACCACGAGTGCGCCACCCGCGACCGACTCGGCCGCGACCACCGAGCCGCCCGACCCGACCTCGCCGACGACGGGGCCGGGCCCGGAGACGACGGGGCTCGACACCGAGGGCACGATGGGTCCGACCACGGAAGGCAGCTCCACGGGCGACCCGATGCCGGTCACGACGTGCGGCGACGGGGTGGTCGATCGGGACGAGGAGTGCGACGACGCCAACAATGAACAGAACGACGATTGCCTCGACAATTGCCTGAAAGCGGCCTGCGGCGATGACTTCGTGCAGTACGGGATGGAGGAGTGCGACGACGGCAACTTCGAAGATGGCGACACGTGCATGAGTTGCGCGCTGGCGAAGTGCGGCGACGGCGCCGTGCAGGACGGGGAGGAGGAGTGTGATGATGGCAACGTCGTCGACAACGACGGTTGCAGGGAGGATTGCTCGTGGCCCGTCTGCGGCGACGGACAGAAGGATGAGCTCTACGAGGAGTGCGACGACGGCGAGTTCAAGAAGAACGACGGCTGCGAGCCCGATTGCAAGCTGACGGAGAAGATCATCTTCGTCAGCAGCCAGCTCTATACCGGCGCGATGGGGGGCCTG
>JAYUXQ010000084.1:0-2235 GCA_043752905.1 Nannocystis sp.
CGGGGTATACATGAACGGCTCTCGTGCAGCTCCTCGTGCCGTTATGGGTGTGGCTGGCCACGGCTCCGGGAGCGCCGTCCGTCGCCCCTGCGCCCGGCCGGGGCACCTCCGCGGCGAAACCCTCGCTCGCCGCCCCCGTGACGGCCCCTGCCACCGCCGCCGGGCCGCCGCCGCAGCCGGGAGTGACGCCGCCGCCGGGAGTGACGCCGCCGCCGGGGGTCGTGCCGGTGGGCGTCGTGCCGCCGCCAAGCCCGCTCGACGTGACCCGCTCGCCGGAGTGGGTCCCCGACGCTGCGCCGCCCGGGCCCCCAAGGATGGTCATCGGTCGCGAGCGCATCGAGAAGATCCGGCTGCCGGCGCACCGCATCGACGACGACCTGCTCAAGATCGACGGTCAGCTGCTAGAGGCCACCTGGAACCTCGTACCGCGGGTCCCCGAGCTCGTGCAGTTCGACCCGCGCTTCGGCTTTCCGCCGACCCAGGAGACCGACGTGCGGATCGCCTACGGTCGCAAGGGCGTCTATGTCGCCTTTCGCTGCAAGGGTGACCCGAAGAAGGTCCGCGGCGGCGTGTTTCGCAAGGACCAGATCGGCCCGAGCGACCTCGTGTGGCTGATCATCGACCCGACCAACAACAACACCAACGGCTACGTCTTCGCCGTCAACCCCTCCGGCTCGCAGCACGACGCCCAGCTGTTCCGCGACGACAGCGAGGAGCCGCTGTGGGACGGCGTGTGGCAGACCGCCGCCGAGATCACCACCGACGGCTGGACCGCCGAGATCTTCGTGCCCTTCTCGACGATCCGCTTCGACGCCCGCGAGGAGCACGTCTTCGGCGTCAACATCGGCCGCTACATCAACGACAACGGGGAGACCGCCGTGCTCTCGCCGACCCCGCAGGGCAAGCCCGGCGTGATCTCGTGGGCGCTCGACTATTACGGGATCAAGGGCGTCGAGCCCGGCCTCAACCTCGAGCTGCGGCCCTTCACCTCGTTTCGCATCGCCGCTCGCCGGCCCCCCGACAGCTTCGACAAGTCGATCCCCTTCCTGCCCAACGGCGGCTTCGACGTGAAGTACGGCCTGCGCGGCAACCTCACCCTCGACCTCGCGGTCAACCCTGACTTCGGTCAGGCCGAGGTCGACCCCGCGGTGCTCAACCTCGGCCCCTTCGAGGTGTTCTTCCCCGAGCGCCGCACCTTCTTCCTCGAGTCCAAGGAGATCTTCGAGACCCGGTTTCAGCTGTTCTACTCGCGCCGCGTCGGCAACAACCCCAAGCCCGCGCGCGCCGACCTGACCACCCGCACCGACCGCGACGGCAACCCCGAGACCGGCCAGCTCCGCTCGCTCGACCCGCTGACCCGCATCTTCGGCGCCCTGCGGATCACCGGCCAGGCCGCCAAGTCGTGGAGCGTCGGGGCCCTGACCGCCACCACCGGCGCCACCTACGGCTCCGAGCGCTTCAGCGACAACACCGAGCACCGCATCACCGTCGACCCGACCAGCCAGTACTCCGTGTTCCGCGTGCGCAAGGAGTTCGACAGCCAGACCAGCGTCGGTGCGATCGCCACGGGCATCGTGCGCGGCGGCGGTGAGCCCAGCGCCTTCACCGGCGGCTTCGACTACCGCATCCTGTTCGCCGAGCGCTGGCGACACTCCGCCCAGGTCATCGCCACCGACGACGGCCACCGCACCGGCATGGGCGCCGGCTTCGACCTGCGACGCAGCGGCAAGAACATGTCCCTCGGGACATCTGTCGATATGCTGACCCCGCACGCCAACTTCAACGACCTCGGGTTCATGCGGCTCAACAACTTCATCGACGGCAATGCCAACGTCAGCGTCTACAACGCCCAGCCCGTCGGTCGCCTGCGCCGCCTCGCCGGCGGCCTCGCCACCCGCGTCGCCTCGAGCTTCCAGGGCCAGCTGCTACAAAAACAGCTCACTGGCGACATCGGCCTGACCACCCTCAAGCTGTGGCAGTTCGGCTTTAGCACGGGCGGTCACTTGCCGCAGCTGGACCTCTACGAGACCCGCGGCGGCATGCCCTACGAGGTCCCGCTACACTGGTGGACCGGCCTCGACGTCACCTCGCCCGACAACCGCCGGGTCGTCGCCGCCTTCAACGGCGCCTACGGCGAGCAGAACGGTCATCCCGGCCCCGACCTCGCCCTCGAGCTGAGGATCCGTCCGGTCAATCGCCTCGAGCTGACCCTGCGCGGCGACTTCAACGCCACCT
>JAYUXQ010000085.1:0-2235 GCA_043752905.1 Nannocystis sp.
AAGTTGGTCAAAAGTCCTCAAATCGACGTTCTGATGGAGTGTTCACCACGAAACAGCCGAACATCGGCGCTGCGATACGGATCCTGATCGGCGTCTACATATGGTCCGCAGCGCCGTGCATGACCGGCGAGGATAGCGGATCGTCAGGAGTCCAGGGCCTCCCACGTCTACGGGCCGACGATGCCGGGGCATCGGCGGTCAACGACGTCGCGCGGCGCGAGGTGCAGCGCGGCGAGCTGAGCCCTCCGCCGGTCCGCCTGACCGCCTGACCGTCGCAAGCCAGGCGCGGGGAGCTCCGGGCCTCCGGACGTGTACCATCGACCCCATGCCCGGAACGACGCCCGTCCCCACGGTTTTGCAGCGCCTGCTCTCCCCCGACCGCCGCGTCGTCTTCATTCGTTCGGGCTGGGCCGAACATTACGATCGTACGAAAGACAGGAAGCATCCACGCGGAGGTGGTTCACACAATCTCACCAGCCAGGGCGCGGAGTGCGACAACTTTCGCCGCCACGGGCAGATGTACTATGTCTACGGGGGGTCCAACAAGATTCACCCCGTGGATGTGCAACGTCTTGGCGCATGCCGCGGAGATGCGGCGGTCGAGCATGTCACGGTCGTGCAGGTGGCGAGACGGCCGGAAGGCGGGCAAGTCGTCGTCGGGTGGTTCCGTGGGACGACCGCGTTCTCGGAGTTCCAGGACGACCCAAACGGCCGCCCCTACGCCTTCGCCGCGCCGGTCGAGGGAGCGAGGCTCCTGCCGTCGGAACTGCGCACTATCACGGTTCCCAAGAGAAAAGGTGCCATGGGTCAGAGTCACGTTTGTTACAGCGAGGACGGCGACGGCACGCTGCGCCCATGGGTCGTCGACGTGCTCATGGACATCCGATACCTCGAATCCGGGGCGTGTCGCTCCGCCGACGAGGTCGACACTGACGGGCAAACCGACTGCGAGGAAGGCGCCGTGTCTCGGGTCCTGGTAAATCGGTACGAGCGAGATCCGGGCGCGCGACGCATGTGTATCGCAGCCCACGGTGCCCGCTGCATCATCTGTCTCCTCGACCTCGGCCAGGTCTATCCAGACATCGGGGACGATTTCATAATCGTCCACCACCTGGTCCCGATCTCCACGATCCGTCTAAGCTACCGTCTGGACCCTGTCAAGGACCTAATCCCGGTCTGTCCGAATTGTCACGCCATGCTCCACCGCCGCACACCCGAGCCTTATACCCCCGACGAGCTCCGGGCGGCACTCCGTCGGGGCCGCCGAAAGTCGAATGCGATCCGACTGCTGAGGTAGGCGAGGCAGCGAATTGCGGTGGGGCGGGTACGATCGGGAGAAGCACGTGCGCCAGCACCTTCGCCTCGGTCGGCTCGACCCGGAGCCCGGCCATCGGCCCCAGCGATCCGCGACCGCTGGCCCGCGTCAGCACCACGACCCGTGGTGTGCCGGGCACCGCCGAGCTCTGCTGTTGCATCTCCGTCGTCAAGAGGGTAATTCGACCGTGTGAAGTGTGAAGACGAGATTTTCCCTGGCTCAATTTTCCGGGTCTTCCGGCGAATCTGTGGGCAGCATAACTGCCTGCTCGGTCAGATTGCAGCATAACAGTCGTTCTCCGCAAGGTGGACCGTGAGCCACTTGCGAAAGTATCCTCGCACGGTCATGTGCGTGCCCACATAGCCGCCGAGCAACCGCTCGATCTCCTTCTCGTTCTTGCCAAAGCGCTCCTGCAACGCAGCGCGCACTCCGTCGTCCTCTTGAGTCATGACGCTTCCTCCGGCGCCAAGCGTCCGACTTCGTCAACTCGAAAGCCGACGGGTCCGGGCGAGCATGTAGTGCGCCGGTCAAAACCGGCAGAAAGATGAGGATGAAAGAGCCTTACATCGAAGGAGTAGCGAACCACGATGACCCCGAGTCATGCACCGATCACCGCAAGGGGGCCGGCGAAGCGTTGACAGGGGCACGTGTGGGCTGGGTATTGAGCCGCGAAATCAGCCAGACCAGGGTGCCGAGGGAGTTACATGACCCGAAGGCCACATGTACAGGCGCGTCAACGCAAGTGCCCGTACAACCCTGCGCGGTCGGAGACCCCATGCACGCACGGAATCTCTCTGCACGGGAACCGGGAGATCCCCTCGTTACTCGACGCGGATGGCGCGTTCGGGTCGCATCGGGAAGGCAGGAGCCGTAATCCGATGATGAACGACGAAGGGAAGTCAGACAGGTCCGTAGTACCG
>JAYUXQ010000086.1:0-5653 GCA_043752905.1 Nannocystis sp.
CGGTCGAGGAAGGGTCCTGATCACCCGTGATGTACAGCATTCGGCAGGCAAAGTTTGAAGAGAGAGAGAGGAGGATTACAATGGAGGAGCAGAGGCGCATAGGAGTCCTTGAGCGTCAAAATGTGATGCTGATGCGGGCCGAGGTAGCGCCGGATGTGAGGCTAAAGCTAGCTCTTCGGTTGGCACTTGATCTACGCTGAACAGCGCGTCTCGCCAGATTGATGATCGTGGACGCTACCAAGCTCGTGCCGAACCCAAGAAGGCTCGCGGCTACAATTGTGCGAGGGGCGATGTCGCCTAGCGAACGAGGGGCGTGTTCCGTGTAGATGGGAGCTACGGGTGCGTCTGTGGAGAGCCAGGCAACGCCGCCACCAATAGCCAGCGCACCGACACCTGATTCGACGATCCACAGGCGCCTTGAATTCGACATGCTTGAGGCGGAGCCGATCCAGGTGCCAAGGGTAGCACCCAGTGCCCCACCGCCAACATCCGCCATGACCAAGGCAGGCTCTTTAAGAGGGGGTTCTTTATCTCCTGGCTCTGGCTTCGGGTTTTGCAAACGGTGGTCCGCCAAGACCAAGAGCACGCTGCCGGCGATGCCTGTGACGAGGCCGGCGCCGGCGAGGCCCAGGCCTAGTTTCAGGCGTTTGCGGCGTTCGCCGCTCCACTTTGGGGTCAGTTTGACGGGGAAGGTCATGGGCCCGTCGAGGACGAGGTCTTGTTTTTGTGAGAGGAAGCCGCGGGCGTGAGCTTCGTAGGTCCAGGTGCCGGGGGGGAGGTCGCGGCGGACCGTCGGGGTTTCGCTGGTGATCTTCAGGTTGGGGCCGCGGGGGCGGTGGAGGTTGATCGTGATGCCGCGACGCAGGGCGCGGGTCGGGGCGAGGTCGAGGGTGAGGGTGTGGCGGATCGGGCGGGTGGTGAGCTCGAGCTTGAGGATCCGGGCGGCGGGGTGCACCACGACCTGCAGGGGGACGACCTCGACTTCGCCGAGGCGCGCGGGGTCGAGGGCGAGTTGCCATTCGCCGGGGGTTAGGACCAGCTCGGCGGTGCCGGGGGTGATCGCCAGGGCGGCGAGCGGGACGACGATCGCGGGCTGGGCGGCGTGCGCGGCGTTGGTTCGCGTCAGGCGCAGGGTGAGCGGGGCATTGTGCGGCGGGGTTCGGAGGCTGACCCTGGTGGTCCGGGCGAGGATCGCGGTGATCCTGCGGGCGGCGGCCTTGCGTTCGTCGGGGTTGTCCGCGTCACTGACGAGGAAGCGGCGCATGTGGATATACGCGGCGGTGTCGTCACCGGCGCCCTCGCGGGCGAGGCCGGCGAAATAGTGGTACTTTGGGGTCTTCGGGTTGGCGGCGACCAGGAGCTCGAACAGGTGGACGGCGCGGTCGAAGCGGCCGGCGTCGAAGTGCGCGCCGGCGGTCGTGACGCAGGCGGCGGCGTCTTGAATGCACGTCGCGTCGTCGAGGTCGGCCGGCTCGGGGTCTTGAGCCGCCGCGAGGGCGAGGAGCAGCGCAGAGGCGAGGATCACGGTGCCCCCCACGCGACGGAGCCACGAGCGGTGACACATGCGGGCTTGAATGTGGAGGGTTGTTTCTTGCACTCCTCGTTGCGCTGACAGACGATCGCGCCGCATAGCGGGGCCGGGAGGAGCGTGTTGTGGGGGGCGTCGGTGGTCGGATTCTTGCTGCGTCGAGCGCGGCAGGCGTAAAGCTTGCTGCGGGCGCGACCGACGGCGTCGAACACGGGGCGGAGGTCGTCGAGGCTTTTGAAAGATCTGGCGAAGAGGTCCTCGATCTTGCCGTTGCAGTCCACGACGACGGTCACCGGCAGGGCCCAGGGGACCGGGGCGCGTCCGTCGGCACGCAGCGCGGCCTGGATGCCGGTGGACAGGCCGCGGTCGGACAGGAAGTGTTTAAAGGCGGGCATGGTCGCGGCGTGCTCGCGCCGGGCGGTGGCGCCGTCGATCGGGTCATTGATCTGCACCGGGATGAATTCGACCTCGTCGCGCCAGGTGTGCTCTTGTTGCTCGAAGAGCTGGCGAAATGCGGGCAGCTCGGCCTTGCAGGGCTCACAGTAGGTCGCCCACAGGTTGAGCACCGTGACGCCGTCGCGCGCGAAGATCCGGTTCATGCGACGCGGGACGGACCGGCCGTCCTCGAGGACCTCGGTGACGTCCGCGGTCGCCAGCCTCAGGTCGGGCGGGGCCAGCTCGACCTCCTCGGGCTCCTCCGGTGGCTCGGGGTGCGATGCGGGCGGTGGTGCGACGTTCGCGGGGATGGCCTCGCTGTGCGGAGGGGGCGTCGGCGTGCGCGCGGTTCGGCCGCCGTTCAACTGTAAATAGCTCCAGAGGATCACCGCGCTCAGGCCGAGCACCGGCGACAGCCGGGTGACGATGAATCTTCGCAGGCGATTCGGGGCTTGCCCGGTGACATATTGCCAGCCGGATTCCTGCGTGGGCGTGGGCTCGAAGGCCGGGAGGTCGTCGAGGTCGCCGTCGGTGAGGTGGCTGGGGGCGAAGAAGATGCCGGTGCGGCCGGTATGCTCGGCGCCGCTGCGATGGCCGCTCGAGGGCTCGCGGATCTTGATCGCAGGCAGGTCGACCGGAGCGCACGGCAGCGTCTCGGCGGTGTCCTTGCCAGTCGGGTGCGAGCCGCTGGCGTTGGCGATGCCGGACGGGTAGCGAGGCTCGTCGGGCGGCTGCACGGGGTGTGAGTCACGAAACGGGACCAGCGGGTAGCGCGTGACGAGCCCTGGAGACCCGGGCGGGTCGGCCGGCCCGTGATCCGGGGCGGTCATCTCGATGTCGATCGAGATGTCGTCGTCGTCGGCGGGCGCCGGCGATGCGAGGGCCCCGGTGAGGGCGGTGTCCGGGTCGCTGGGTCGCATCGTCTACTCGCTGGCGGAGGGCTTGAGTTCGCAGGTGACCGGGACGACGAGCACGACCTGATTGATGGTGTCGTCGGCCCACTGCTCGTCGCGCTTGCTCGACACCTCGTCGCTCCTGATCAGCTTGAGCAACAGGTCATGCGAGATCTTGCTCCACGTGATGAAGTGGGTGCTGTAGCGCTGGGCGAAGAACTCGCGGTCGAGCTTGCGTTTGGGGCCGAGGATGAACTCGCGGAACTTGGCGCCGAAATCGTCGCGGTCCGCGACGGAAAGGTCGAGCGCGGCGAATAGCAGCTCCTTGGTGTGGATGCTGCGCTGCTGGGCGAACAGGCCGTTGCGCCGCGCATTGCCATGCGGGCTGGAGCGGGCGATGATGAAGATATATTTTGCGGTGCGAAGTGCCTCCGTGGAGCGACGCAGACGCTCCACGTAGTAGTCGCGGGTCTTCGCGTCGGGCCAGGCCGAGCCGTCGAGCGGCGGCTTGCCGGCCTCGAAGTGCACCGTGATGACGCCCTGGAACGCCGAGATCAGGGCATCGAAGGATTTGTCCTTCATTGCGAATTTCTCGAGCGAGCCCGGCTCACAGGTACCGAGGTCGCCCTTGCACTCCTTTTCGAGCCGGGCGAGGGCCTTTTGCAGCTCGGGATCGTCGCACGCCGGTGGCGGCGGCGGCTCAGGCTCGGTACAAAGGCCGGCCTTGCAGGACATCGGAGCCATGCAACTGCATGGACCACACGAGTCGCCCGGCTCACAGGTGCTCTCGTCCGAGGCGGCGCGGCAGCGGCCTGTCTGGCACAGCTGGCCCTCGTCGCAGTCCATGTCCTCGACGCAATCTGCGACGGATGCGGTGTCCGGGCGGATATTGTAGAGGATCAGCTGGAAGCCGACGAAGGCGACGATGGCGAAGGCCAGTCCGGCGGCCGTGGTGATGCCGACGAGCAGCCGCGCCGTACGCAGCTCACCGGGTGACGCGGCGGCGACTCGCGGCGCGTCCTTGCGGCCGGGGACAGTGATCTCGCGCTCGCCGGAGCGGGGTTTGGCGGTCGAGGAGACGACGACTCTGGAAGTACGTAGAATAGACATGGTGATCAGCCTCGGATCCGGAGCTGCTCGCGCAGGTCCGACATGGTCTTGTCGAGGTCGCCGAGGTTCTTGGCGCCGCGAAACCGCAGCATGCGGTCGGAGGGGATGGGACCGTCGAAGAAGAGGACGAAGATGCCCGGGGTCTCCATGAGGTTCTGGTCGAGCCCGAAGTTGGCCTGGTCGCGGATGAGGTCGTGCATGGCGGAGTCGTCGAGGCACTTCAGGAACGGGTCCGCGGACGGGTCCTCGGTGTTCACCGGGAGGCCCAGGGCGACGGCAGCCCCGGCGAGGCGCACCCGGCTGAAGTGGGGCTCGGATTGCCGCTGGAGGGCGAAGACCATGTGCATCATGTCGATGCCGGCGGAGGCGGCGAGGGCGGGGCGCTTCTCGGGGTCGGGCTCCTGGCGCTCGGAGTAGAGCTTGGCGAAGCACTCGACGGCGACGGCGGCGTCGCAGGAGTGGTTGCGGACGGAGTCAGGGCTCTGCGCGGGGGAGTTGGCCGGGAAGCACTTGCCTTCGCGCGCGTAGTGGTAGACGGAGACCTTGTAGCGGCCGTTGCTGGTGCTGGCGTCGTCCATCCACGAGCTGAACTCGTCGCGGCAGGACGGACAGGCGAGGTCGACGAACAGCCCGATCTCGGCCTCGGGCATGGTGGCCTGGGTGTGCAGGGTGGTCTCGGGCAGGCCGCGGCCCTCGACGATGCAGCGCGGCTCGACGCGCATGCTGGCCGAGCCGTTGCGATAGAGCACCATCTGCGTGGTGCTCAGCGCGATAAAGCCGAGCGCTGCGATCAGGGTGCTGCCGCCGCGGGTGCGCAACTGGCCCCACAGGGCGACGAGGCTGGCGAACGCGCCGCCGGGGTGCATCAGCAAGGCGCTGAGGAGGATGACGAGCTGGATCGCGTAGATCGCCATGCAGTAGAGACAAAAGCTGCGCAAGACGGTGGCGGCATGAAAGGCGTAATAACCGACGATGACGGTGCCGGTGAGCACGAGCCACGACAGCAGCGGGCCGATGACCGGGAGGTTACGCGTCGGTCGCACCAGCACGGCGATCGCGAGCCCGAACAGCACCGCGTAGTAGCTGGTCGCGTAGATGGAGATCGGCGCGCCGAACAGCAGCGAGCGGCTGCTGGTGAGCACGCCCCCGCACTTGAACATCGCGCCGCAGGCCGACAGCAGGGACTCGTCGCAGCGAAACGTCGAGCGAAACTTCGCCATCGTGAGAAACCCGCTGAGGAGTCCGCCAGCGGCGCTCAGCAGACACAGCAAGGCGGTCGCGGTGAGCTCGGGGCTGGGGACGTCGCGTTTTCTGTTCGGGAGGGTATTGGCCATGACGGGCGACCGGGACGAGAGAAATACATGCAAGGTGTGGATCGGCCGGGGCCACGCGCGCAATCCCCAAACTCAACTGAGCACGTTCCGGGAGGGCATGCAGCGCCGGTTGGGGGTGCTTCAACGAGGCTGGGGGATTGACGCCGAGCTGCGCACCGCGAGACGCTGCCGCGCAATGTATTCACGGCGATCGATGATCTGGTGGACGGTGGTCGCGGGCGCAGGCGCGTGCGATCGGTGCTCGTGGACGCTCGAGTATGTCGAGGTCGCGGACGCGGGGACGTCGTCGGGGTCCGCGGGCTCCGGTGGGGATACACGGGTCGGCACCGGCGGGGAGGGAACGAACGCGGTGT
>JAYUXQ010000087.1:0-2232 GCA_043752905.1 Nannocystis sp.
GCATCAACCTGATCACCGGCGACAACGGCCTCGGAAAGAGCTTCCTCCTCGACATCGCCTGGTGGGCCCTCACCCGCACATGGCCCGCGAAGGTCAACACGGCGCTCGTCTCCGGGCACATGGCCCGCCCGCGCGGCCCCGGTCAGGCCACGATCGATTTCTTGGTCGACGGCGCCGCCAAACCCTTGAACTACACCAGCGAGTTCGACCGCCAACGACAGATCTGGGCCCACAAAGCCGGTCGCCCCTCCAACCCCGGGCTGGTGCTCTATGCCCAGGTCGACGGCAGCTTCTCGCTGTGGGACCCGGCCCGTAACTACGCGCGCAGCACGGACGACGGCGAGGTCCCGGCCCCCCCGCCCGCGTATGTGTTCACGCCGCAAGAAGTTTGGCACGGGCTCAAGACCCCTGATGGCGCCATGCTGTGCAATGGCTTGTTCGCCGACTGGGCGACCTGGCAAAACAAGGGCAACGAAGCATTCGTCTGGCTCACCGAGATCCTGGAGATGTTATCGCCGGAGGGCGGCGAGAAGCTGAAGCCGGGCGAGCTCGTCCGCATCCCCGGCGACTCGAGGGAGATCCCGACGATCCGAATGCCGTACGGGCTGGACGTCCCGGTCGTGCACGCATCGGCAGGGGTCCGCCGGATCCTGGCGCTGGCATATCTTCTCGTCTGGAGCTGGCAAGAACACTACTTGATCACGGATCAGACGGAGCAGCTAAAGGCCAAACAGGTCATCTTCCTCATCGACGAGATCGAGGCACATCTCCATCCGCGCTGGCAGCGGCAGCTCCTCAAGCCGCTCCTTCACATCGTCGAATCGCTGGCCGACTACAAGGCGCAGGTCCAGATCGTCGCGGCGACCCACTCCCCCCTGGTCGCCGCCTCGATGGAGCCCATCTTCGACCCCGACCTCGACGCCTGGTTCGACCTCGACCTCAATACCAAGGTAAGCCCGCCTCAGATCCAGCTGCAAAAGCGTCCGTTTCTCCGCCGCGGCGACGCCTCCAGCTGGCTCACGAGCCAGGCCTTCGACCTCGCGGAGGCCCGCTCGCTCGAGGGCGAGAAAGCGATCCAGGAAGCGCGTGCGCTGCTGCGCGGCGATGTCCCGCATAGCGAGGTGCCCCGCATCGACGCCGCACTCCGCGCTACCATGCCCGAGCAGGACCGCTTCTGGATCCGCTGGAGCACCTTCGTCGAGTCCTTACAGGCGGCTCCATGATCCCCGTGGCTCTCGCTACCGAACCCCCGACCTTCGACACCAAGGTCCGACAGCCCGGCCTCAATGCCCTCGCAGAGCTGGTCGGTGACCCAATTCCCGTCCGCCGCGGTCGCAAGCGCCAAAAGATCGCGGACCGGCGTGAGGACCTTCGCTGGGACGATTTCCACCCTTATTGGCGCGAGGCGCTGCCTGACCTCCTGACGGCGTATAAGCGAATATGCGCGTATACGTGCCTGTATATTTACCCCGTCACTGGCGCACACTCGGTCGATCACATGGTCGCCAAATCCTCCGAGTGGCATCGCGTATACGAGTGGGACAACTACCGCCTCGCGTGTGCCCGGGTCAACAGCGGCAAGGGCGTCAAGTCGCCGATCGACCCCTTCGAGGTCGAGGACGGCTGGTTTGAGCTCGAGCTCGTCGGATACCAGCTGCTCCCCGGCGCCAGCGTCCAGGAGCCCCTGCGCACGAGGATCCAGGCGACGATATCCGACCTCGACCTCAACCACCCCGACCATTGCCTGGCGCGCTCGGAATACGCCGAGGATTATCTCGAGCATGGCCTGTCGTTCAACCGCCTCGAGCGCCGCGCCCCCTTCATCGCCCGCGAGCTGCGTCGCCACGGCAAGCTCCACCCCGCCGACCAGATCCCCCCGGAACCCGCATGACCGAGACCGACCGCCGCTTCCACGAGACCTGGCTCGGCCTCGTCCAGCCGATCGACGGCCTCGTCGTCTCGGTCCCCGTGCTCGTCGACCACCAGTGCATGCGCCGCGCCCCCGCGGACGCCCAGCAGCGCCTGCGCGACTTGTGCCCCGAGACGCCCATCCCCGGCGAACCCCGCCCCGCCCCGGCCCTCACCGACCTCGACGCCCTCTTCAACGACATCCTCGAGCTCGCCCCGACCTCCTTCGACCGCGGCGACGCCCTCCCCGACGCCCTCTCGCTCCACGTCCCCGAGGGCAAACAGACCCTGCGCCCGACCCTCGCCCTGCGTCACTACGACATC
>JAYUXQ010000088.1:0-2231 GCA_043752905.1 Nannocystis sp.
GGCGAGGGCGAGCGCGGCGGCGATCGCCCGGGCGACTGTCCCGCGGGACAGGTCGACGGTGAGGCGGACCTTGCGGCGGATCGGCATCAGGTCGGATCAGGGGCGCGCGGGCGCGGGAGGCGTGAAGCCGGAGTAGTCGCCGACCCAGCGGGCGGAGGCCGGGGGCGTCTGCACGGCGCCTCCCGGGTTGAAGTCGGTGTCGAGGAAGACGTGCGCCGCGGCGGGCCAGCGGGTGGCCATGGCGGCGAGGTTGCCGGGCTCGTTCTCGAAGCTGGCGACGATGCTGCCGAGCGAGGTGATGTGATCGAGGGAGGCCTGCTTGAAGGTCTCGTCGGGCTCGGCGAAGGTCGGCTTGAGGATCAGCTGGGCACCGCGCACGCCGACCGGGAAGCCCCACTTTTGCAGCGAGGCGGTGGTGCCGGTCAGCATGGCCTCGGCGTTGCGACCCGAGAGGTAGACGACGAGCGCGCCGCGACGCCACAGGTCCTGCACGTAGGCGGCGGCGCCGGGGAGCGGGACGTCGAGGTCGACGTAGGCGTCGCTGAAGAAGCGGGGTTTCCAGTAGGCCTCGGCCGCGGACACGACCTGTGGGTCGGTCACGCCGGCGGCGACGAGGGTGTCCTTGAGCAGGTAGGCGACGCCGCGCAGCGAGATCGTGCGGATGGCCTCGGCGTGGCGGGCCTGGCTCGGCGGCAAGGTGGCCGCGAACTCGGCGAGGATGACGAGGGTGCGCGGGCGGCCGTCGTAGAGGGTGTGGTCGAGGTCGAAGACGACGACGGGAGTTTTACCGATGGCACGCTCGGCGGCGACGCGCTCGCTGATCTGCGCGAGGGCCTGGGGCTGATATCTGGCCCGTTGCGGCGCGACCCAGCCCGGGCGATGGCCGGTCTTGGTCGGGCTCGCGACCCCGGCCGCGGCGGCGGGCCTGGCCTCGGCGGCGCCGGGGGCGGCCACGGACGCGCTGACGCAGCAGGCGAGCAGCAGGGCGAGCGCGGCGAGCCCCGCGGGTTTTGAAAGAATGGACGGAGCGCGGTCCCTTCGCACGCGGGCCAGTGTGCCGAAACAAGCGCGCGCTTGCCAGCGCGGAGGCGACTGAACATGCTCGTCGCAGGTGACGCGGAGCGAGACCGCTGGTGCGCTGGCACCGTCAATCACAGGTGACGGCTCCCTCGCACGCGGTCCACATGCCCTCGCCGGATTGACGGGCCTCGAGCTCGAGGCCGGCGAACTCGGACTCACGGTCGGCGCCGTTGGGTGGGACGACGAGCAGGCAAGCGAAGCCGCGCTCGATGAGGAGGGTGTTCATCTCGCCGTCGGGGGCCTCGACGTAGGCGAGCAGGCGGCCGTACTTGTCGGTGCACTCGACGTCGTAGGTGAGGGTGACCTCCTGGTCGAGCACGAGCTGCTCGTTGTAGTCGCGGGCCTCCTGGCCGTAGCAGTCGTGCTTGCCGCTGGTGATCTCCGGGGTGTCGATCATCAGGTAGCGGACCTTTTCGCCGGTATCGAGGACGATGGTGTCGCCGTCGATGACGGAGGCGACGGTCGCCTTGCTCGGGCCGCACCGGCTGACCGGGTCGGTGGTGGTCGACTCCTTGTCGGGGGCGCAGGCGATCACGAGCAGGCAGGAGAGCGCGTGCCAGTGGAGCCGCTGGTTCACGGGCATTGCGGGTTCTCCAGCTTCGGGGTGCCGGCGTCGACGGAGGTGCACCACGGCGGGCCGTCGGCGCTGGTGTTCATCGGGTCGAGCTTGCCGTCGGGGTCGAGGGCGGCGCTCTTGCCGGCCTTCTGCGCGAGCGCCCAGCCGGTCGTGTGCAGCAGGACATCGCCGAGGCCGATCGTGATGCCGCCGCTGGCGTTGCCGAGGCTGGTGCTGACGACGTGGTCGACCGGCGGGAGGTTGCCGTTGATCATCGGGTCGGCGTTGTGGGCAAACAGGACGAAGCTGCCGGCGGTGGCGCGCAGGCAGTCGGGGCTGACGAGCAAGGGCTTGGCGGCGGCGAGGGTCGCCATGTCGACGTTGGGCTTGTTGATGATCTTGAGGTCGTTGAGGTCGACGTCGGCGAGGACGGCGAGCTCGAACCACTCGCCGTTGGCGTCGGTGACGATCGTCGGGTCGGACAGGAACTCGTTGATGACGAGGTCACCGGGCTTGGGCGCGACGATCGGACGGGTCATCTGCGTGGCGGTGTCGAGGCACATCGGGTCCATGTTGCCGCCGCCACAGGCGACGT
>JAYUXQ010000089.1:0-2230 GCA_043752905.1 Nannocystis sp.
TCCGACTTCGCCGGCACGGCCGCGCCCAAGTACGGCTTCGTGCAACAAAACGACCTCCATGGCGTCGGTGGCTACGGTGCCGTGCGCTTCTCACACGAGGAGGGCGCCTTCATCGAGACCGGCTATCGCTACCGTCCCGGCCCGCTCGGGCACACCTGGGAGACGCGCGTCGGCGTCGACCTCGAGGTCGTTCAGCTGTCGGTCCTGGCGGCGCACAAGGGTCCGTTCGGCTTCAACATCGTCGATCCGGCCGGCACCGTCGCGCGCCTCGACCTCAACGTGCCCGTCAATTCCTACCTCGATGTCACCGCTCAGGCCGGCTGGCAGCCGGTGGTTCGCCGCGCGCCCGGCGAGCCCGCGACCGCGCGGCAGCCCTCGGGCGGCTTCGTCGGCGGCGGCGGCCTGATCCTCCTCGGCATCGCCGGACGCTTCGGCTGGTGAGCTTCATGCCAGGTACGATCGGACAGGTCCCCAGGGACAGGCCGCAATTCGACGGCTCGCGCGGCCTCATGGACGCCCCGGAGCTGCTCGCCGCGATCGCACGCGTCGGCCCCGACGCGGTCACGGCCACGCTCGCGCCCCAGCTGACCCCGGCCCGCCGCGCCCGCATCGAGGCCGTCCTGCGCGCGCGCGTCGGCTCGATCCAGGTGGCGGTCGATGACCCGCAGGACCCCCATAACGCCGCCGCCGTGGTCCGCACCGCCGAGGCGCTCGGCGCCGGCGCGGTGCACATGATCGGCGGCTCGCCGCGCGCGTTGCAGCACCGCAAGGTCACACGCGGCACCTTCTACTGGGCCGACACGCACGAGCACGCCGATATCGAGGGCCTGCGCGCCGCCTTGCCGCCGGGAATGCGGATCGCGGGCGCGTGCGTCGATGGTCCGACCATGAACCTCGCCGACGTGCCCGTCGATCGCCCGCTGTGCCTGCTGTTCGGCAGCGAGCAGACGGGCCTCGGCGCCGCGGCGCGGGCTCGCTGCGACCTGCACTTTCGCGTGCCGATGTTCGGCATGGCCGAGAGCCTCAACCTCTCGGTCGCCGCGGGGATCGTCCTGCACGCGCTGCTGGAGCGCCGGCGCGCCCACCTCGGCGCCCGCGGGGACCTCGACGAGCAGGAACTGGCCCGCCGACGCGCGCGCTGGTACGCGAAGGCGGTCGATCCGCGGCTGGCCCGGCACGCGCTGGGCCTCGGCGAGACGACGAAGGAGCACGAGTCATGACGAGACGCGGACGCAAAATTCTTGGCTGGACCGTCGGCGCCGCGTTGACCGGCGTGGTCCTCGGTGTCGGCAGCATCGCCGGGGTGTTCTGGTACTACGGCCGCGACATCGAGCACGTCGACGTCGCCGCGATCCGCGACTACCGGCCCCCGCAGGTGACCCGCATCGTCGCGCGCGACGGCACCGTGCTCGGCGAGATCTTCAGCCAGCGGCGCACGCTGATCCGCTTCGACGAGATCCCGACGCACGTCGTCAACGCCTTCCTCGCCGCCGAGGACGCCGATTTCTACAACCACGAGGGCATGGACTACTACGGCATGGCCCGCGCCGCGCTGACCAACCTTGAGGCCGGCCGGGCCCGCCAGGGCGCCTCGACGATCACCCAGCAGGTCGTGAAGAACTTCCTGCTGTCGCCCGAGCGCAGCTTCGAGCGCAAGATCCAGGAGTTGATCCTCGCGCGCCGACTCGAGCAGGCGCTGTCGAAGCACGAGATCCTCGAGCTCTACCTCAACGAAATTTTCTTCGGGCACGGCCGGTACGGCGTCGAGGAGGCGAGCAAGTTCTACTTCGGCAAGAGCGTCCGCGAGATCGACATCGGTCAAGCTGCGATCCTCGCCGCGTTGCCCAAGGCGCCCGGCAAGTCGACGCCGCTCAAGGAGCCCGAGAAGGCCAAGGCGCGCCAGATCTACGTGCTCGAGCAGATGGTCGCCAACGGCTTCGCCCAGCCCAGGGATGTCGAGGCCGCGATCGCCGGACCCATGGCTCTCAATCCGAGCCCGGAGGCCGGCCCGGGCCGCGCCGACGCGCAGGAGTTCGTCGACGCCGCGCGCGAGTTTCTACTCGCCAAGTACGGCGCGGATCGCCTCGATCGCCTCGGCGCCACGGTGACGACCACCGTCGACCTCGATGTCCAGAGCAAGGCCCGCGTCGCGTTGTTCGAGGGGCTGGTCGGCCTCGATCACCGCCAGGGCTACGGCCACAAGATCAAGCCGGCCAAGCCCAAGGAGCAG
>JAYUXQ010000090.1:0-5648 GCA_043752905.1 Nannocystis sp.
TACTCGACGTCGAGGCGACCCGAGAAGTTGTTGTCGAAGAAGTAGAACGCCATCCACGGCTTGAAGTAGGCGGCGTTGGAGGCGGTGCCGAGCAGCTCGCGGAACAGCAGGAGGTCCTGCATGTACGCAGGGTTGAAGCGGAAGTTGGTCCAGCGATTATCCGCGCCGTTGACGATCAGCGGGCTCTGGGGGTTGTAGCGGTTGGCCTCGCTCGAGTCGCCGGTGGCGAAGCCGTGGTCGAGGCCGAGGTGGAAGCGGTCCTTGAACAGGCCGTACTTGAACTCGAGCGCGTAGCCGAGCTGCATAAAGGTGCGGCGGGCCAGGTCGCCGCGGTTGACGGCGGCGTAGTCGAAGCGGGTGTCGCCGTTGGCCGGGTCGAGGTTGCGCTCGTTGAAGCGGCCGATGACGCCCGAGCCCTCGAGCTCGACGCGCAGGGTCTTCCAGTTGACGCGCACCCACAAGTCCGGGGTGAGGATCACGGCGCGCCGGCGGATCAGCAGGTTGGCGTAGTTCTGGATCCCGCTGTCACCGAACTCGTCGAGGTCGCCGTTGCCGAGCGAGGCGCCGCGGCGACCGAGGCCGTCGTCGGTGTTGTCGTCGGTCCAGCTCGGGTTGGTGCCGAGTCCGTCGCCCAGACCCGGGCTGCCGGTCACGCGGTCGACGGCCTGCGCGCGCAGCCAGGCGATCGCGCCGTAGTTGATCACCGGACGGCCGAGCGAGATCTTGCGCTGCAGCATCGCCGGGTCGTCGCGGCGCAGGATCGAGACGCGCCACTGGTACACGTTGTCGAAGCGCTCGGCGCTGAAGTCCTGGCCGACCTTGTTGCCGGAGCTCCACGCCGAACCGAGCAGCTGCGACGTGGTGGCCCCCGACGAGGCCCAGTCCCACGAGACCTCGAGGGTGTGGACGTTGCGGCGGTCCTTGCCGAAGTCGAAGCCGAGGCGCAGCGAGTCGACGGAGTCGCCGTAGTCCATGTCGAGCATGCGCACGATGTCGGACTTGTCACCGCGGTAGTAGCCGTTGCCGTCGTTGGCGACGAGGCCCATGCCCCAGTGGTGCGGCATGCGACCGAACTTGATGTCGAGGCCCCAGCCGAAGCGGATGTGCCCGTAGGCGCGCTTGACGGTCAGGCTGTCGTTGAAGCTGTTCTGGCCGGCGCTCGGGGGGTTCTGGGTGCGAGTGAAGACGTCGAGCGGGGCGAACGGGCTGTCGCCGAGGAACGAGTCCGGGGTGCTGCCGAGCACGAGGTTGTCGAGCGCGTCGATCGTGGCGTGGACCTTGATCGTGTCGGTGATGTGCAGCGTGGGCTCCATGCGAAAGCGCATGTTGGCGCTGCCAAAGCCGTTGTGACGGCCGCAGCGGCGGCCGGCCTTGACGCTGTTGACGCCCTTGTCGAGATTGAGGTCGGTGAAGCAGTTGGCGGCGGTGCCGACGGCGCTGCCGGGCGCCGCGACGCCCTCGACGGTCTCGTTGGCGACCGAGGGCGGCGGAAAGAATTTGTTGGCGGTGGTGTCGTTCTGGCCGTAAGTGCTACCGACCGACTGACCGTTGGACTTGCCGATGCCGAGGTCGAGGCGGTGGAAGTAGTCGGCCCGCATGCGCATGTAGCCGTGGATCTCGAACAGCTGGAGCTGTCGGAGCCCGCGCGGCTGGGCCGGCACCGGCTCGATCGGCTGCAACGCCTGCTTGTCCTTGGGGGCCGCCTCGGCGGGGCCCTCCTTCTTGTCGGGCTTGCCGCCCTGACCGGGTCCCTGCGGCATGCCGCCGCCTCCCATGCCGCCCATGCCTCCCATGCCGCCGCCCATCGGCGCCTGCGCATGGGCGACCCGACCGACGCAGAGGAGCGCAAGGAGGCCGAGCGATGAAGCGGCGGTTGCGGCGGTGCGAGGCGTGAAAATCGACATCGGCAAGGCGCCGGACGCTAACAACCGCGCCCGGGGGCGTCAACCGCCGCCTTGCCGCTCGCGCGGGCCCTGATGGGAGTTTGCACGCGGCTGCGCGAGCCTCTAACCTGCCGCCCGATGACGAGTATGACGAGCCTGTGGCAGCCGGGTCAGCTCCTGTTTGCGGGATTCCAGGGCAAGGAGCTGCCGCGTGCGCTGGCCGAATTGCTGGCCCAGGGCCGTCTGGGTGGGGTGATCCTGTTCGCCAGGAATATCGGCGATCCGGCGCAGGTACGGGCCTTGACGGCGGCCCTGCACGCGGCGGCGCCGCCCGAGTCGCCGGTGTTGCTGGCGATCGACCAGGAGGGTGGTCGCGTCCAGCGGCTGCGCGCGCCGTGGACCGAGTGGCCGCCGATGCGTCTGCTCGGCGAGCGTGACGATCCTGCGACGACCGCGGCGGTTGCGTCGGCGATCGCCCGTGAGCTGGCGGACCTGGGGATCGGCCTCGACTTCGCCCCGGTCGTCGACGTCGACACGAACCCCGACAACCCGGTGATCGGCGACCGCAGCTTCTCGCGCGACCCGGCCCGCGTCGGCCGGCACGCCGCGGCGTTCATCACGGCGATGCAGGACGCCGGCGTGGCGGCGTGCGCCAAGCACTTCCCCGGGCACGGCGACACGAAGACCGACAGCCACCTCGAGCTGCCGCGCCTCGAGCACGACCTGCACCGCCTGCGTGAGGTCGAGCTGCCGCCGTTCAAGGCGGCGATCGCCGCGGGCGTGGCGAGCATCATGACGGCGCACGTGCTGTTCCCCCGCCTCGACAAGAAGCGACCCGCGACCCTCGCGCCCGATGTGATGGACCTGCTGCGCGGCGAGCTCGGCTACGACGGGGTGGTGTTTAGCGACGACCTCGAGATGAAGGCGGTCGCCGACCACTTCCAGCCCGAGCCGCTGGTCCGCGGCTGCCTCGAGGCGGGCTGTGACGGGGTGCTGGTGTGCAGCCAGTTCGACCTGGTCCGCGAGACCGTGCGGCTGCTCGAGAAGACGCCCGACGCGCTGCTCGAGGGCCCACTACGCCGGATGCTGGCGTTCAAGCAGCGCTACGCGCCAGCGCACCGGCGGGCGGCGCTGGGCCTGCCCGACCCGGCGGCGAAGCCCCCGGGGTTGCTGGCGGACCTGTTCGCGGCGCCGGAGTTATTGCGTACGCCGGAGCCGGTGGTCGAGACGCCGCCGTTCGCGGCGCATCAGGAGCTCGCCGAGCAGATCCGTAGCGAGCGCTGACCAGCGGTGAGCGACGGCGGAGCTCGGGCCCGATCAATTCAGGTCGAAGAGCGCGGGCCATTTGCCCGAGATCGTCACCGGGACCTGGGCGCCGTCGACGTCGACGGTGAGCGTGTAGCGCTGGCGGTAGTCGCCGAAGGGGTGGACGGCGAAGATGGCTCGCTTGCCCGGCTCACCCAGGAGCAGCACGATCGGGAGCCGGTTGGTGGCGAGCTCCAGGATGGTCGCGTCGCCCTTGGCCACGCTGCCGACGGTGTCGGGGAGCGTGTAGGAGGCGAAGGCCCACGCGGACAGGCGGTCCTCGACCTGCTTGACCCTGTAATGTCCGAGCTGGCCGTACGACAGCGCGTACATGTGCATGCGGGGGTAGGCGCCAGCGCCGTTGGGGTTGTCGCTCCACGTCCACGGGGCCGGGGTGTTGGGGTCGGAGGGCTCCCACTTGGGGTCGCCGTCGCCGGTGCCGAGGAGGTTGGGATCGTCGCCGCGGCTGACCTGCTCGCTCCACCAGTGGTATCCGTCGCCGACGATGAAGCCGAGCATCTCGACCGTCTCGGCCCACGCGGCTGGTTGGGGGTGACGCACGTAATAGGAGGCGCGGCCGGTGGGGAGGTTGATGTAGAGGCGCGTGGCCTGGTCGTTGTCGCTCTGCGACCAGCCGAACCACAGCACTTTGGCGCTCGGCGGCACCAGCTTGCGGATCACGATCGTGTCATAGATCATGCTGTAGAGCTGATACGAGGTCCACGAACGGTCGGACTTGTCAGGAGAGCCGTCGAACGGGCCAAAGCCCCGCCCGGGGTAGGCGTCGACGGTGTAGAGGTCGACGACGTCGCGCAGCGAGACGGTCTGACCGTCGAGCTCGAAGGCACGGTAGGCGGGGTTGGCCCCGAACTTCTCGGGGTCGGCGAGCCTCTGCGTGAACTTCGGGTCGGTCGGGTCGGGGGTGCCGTCGCCGGGCGAGTTGAAGCCCTTGGTCCACACGAGGTTACGATAGTAGTCCACCATCATGCGCTGCGGCACGGCGGCCTTCATCTTCTGCAAGAAGCGGTAGTATCGCGGCAGCGTGGTGCCCTCGAGGTCGATGCTCCACCAGGTGTTCGGGTCGCCGTAGTTCCCGGTCTTTTCGAGGTCGGTGAAGTAGAGGCCGACGGCGGGCTGCTGGGAGACGGCCTCGTCGAGCTGGGCGTCGCTGAGGGTGCGAAAGATGACCTCGCCGATGCCGTCGAGGCTGTCGGGGGTGGGATTGACGCCGAGCTGGGCCATCCACGGGGCGTTGACGTTGATGGCGGTGGTCAAGCCGAGCTTGGTCATATCGGCCTCGCCGGGGTTCCCATTGGCGGAGATATGGGTGGCGCCGTGACCGTAGATATCGTCGAGGGTGTCCTTCTGGCGGAACTGATAAATAAGGGCGATCTTGTCGGCGATCGGGCCGTAGGTCGGGAGCAGCTTCGATTGATCGGTGATGAAATTATCCTCGATCTGGAAGCTGGCCGGCACCTGCACCTCGCCGGCCTCCATCATCGGGCCGGGCACGCGAAACCACACGACGTGGCTGTCCATGGTGCCCGGCTGCTGCCACCATAGGTCGCCCGCGAAGCGCAGACAACGCACGCTGTAGACGCCACCGCGGATGATCGGCCCGTAATCGAGGGTGTCCCCGACGTGGCCGTAATCGACGTAGAACGAGCGTTTGCGCGGATCTGCGTAGCCGACGACGTTATCGCGCAGCCAGTACTGCGGCTGGCCGTCGACCATCTTGGTATAAACCTCCGGCTCGCAGAACCCGGGGAACCCGTCGTTCGAGAGCACGCCGGGCTCGACGTCGTAGACCGTCACCTCGTCGGAGGTGTCACTGGTGTCACCCGCGGTGCCGGTATCGCCCGTATCGCCTGTATCACCTGTATCACCCGTATGGGCTGTATCACCCGTATGGGCTGTATTGCCTGTATCGTCGGTAGCGATGGCCCCGGTGGCGCCCGTGGTCGTGGGGGTGCTGGCGGTGGAGGGCGAGTCTGTGGCGGGCGTGCCGGCGGTGGCAGTCGTGGCGGCCGAGTCGTCGGGGTCGCCCGACCCGCAACCGACGACGGTGAGGAGGAGGGAGAGGGAGAGGGTCGTTCGACGGGTTGGATCCGGCATCATGATCGCCGACCAGCGTCTCGCAACCGGTGTTCGGGATCAAGGGGAGGGCTGCCCCCATGTACCTGGCGCTTCGGACATGTCGAAGCGCAGCAGGCCGCCGGGGGCGAGGTCGGCGTGGCGCAGGCTCGGGGTGGTGAGGGGGACGTCGTCGAGGGTGGCGGCGTCGATGTAGATGGCGCTGGCGCTGGCGGCGGGGGCGTCGAGGACGAGGTCGCCGCCGGCGAGGTGCAGGGTCATGCGCGTGAACCTCGGGCTGCCGACCAGGTAGGTGTCGGTGCCTGCGATCGGGTAGAGGCCGGCCGCGGCGAGCACATTGGTCTTGTCGAGGGCCTGCATCACGCC
>JAYUXQ010000091.1:0-2228 GCA_043752905.1 Nannocystis sp.
TCTCCGGCGAGCCGTTCAATGTCGACGAGCTCCTCGCTGCGGCAAGGCGTGGCGCCGCGAACCACGGACCCGCCGCCAACGAGGAATTCGGCAACACCCGGCCTGTCGAAACCGAGGCGTACAGGCGCGCCCCCGCACCGCCGATCGCGACCGCTTCCCGGGCCATCCCCGAGGCGGTAGTCGGTACCCGCCTGTGTGCCCCCTGTCCGCCCGGCCACACGCCGATGTCCGAGCCGCATCGGGCGCTGTGCCAGCGCTACCTCAAGCGACTGTACCGACGCCTGCGGGGTCGGGGTGGCCGCAAGGCCCGGGAGTTGGTGCTCATCCTCCCCGAGGCGCTCGAGTGGTGCCGACGAGACATCACGGGCACGCGCCAGGAGGTACACGGCGAGCTTGAGCGCGTGCTGGGGGGAAGCTGTCCGGCGGCGATTAAGGGATGTCCCAATCATCCCAATTGCTTCGAGGTCCCCAGACACTTCTCTACGAGGTTTCACTGACTTGACCACCCCTCTGGATAAGTCCCTCAAGTCGGAGGCCGGCCAAGCCGATGCACACACGAAGGGTAACGGTGATGATCAAGGCCCTTCCTGACCTTCGCAGAGACTGCCATGATCAGGACACTGCAATCCCAGGTTGTCGGGGCACGCTTCATCGCATTCGATAACACATGAGAGGCCGCCAGCAGGTCTAGCGCAATAGCTCACGAACCCCTCAATCTCTGGACATTGCGGATCTTGTGACGTTATATCTTCGGATTCCACCGCACAGGAAGGAGCGCAGTAAGATGCCCTCGGATCCAGAGACCCCTGGCACACCAGTTCCGCGGCACACAATTCCTCCTCAGGTGCCAGACCTGACTTACAGGACTCGTAGATCTGCCGGCTCCCCGGCTGCGGGTCGTCAGACCCGTTCTTACAGGCAAGAAACACGAGCATGAGCGCGAGTGCGGAATGGCGCATGCCCGTCGTTTATCACAAGGCGGGATTTCCGCAAAGCGATCTAAAGAACGGCTTCGAGGTGGGATTTGGTCGTGTATCTCGGATGATCGGCGCGAGCGATTGCGCGCTGCCGGAATCTGGGATAGCTTCCGGCTTATGCGGCCACCGATCCAGGCTCTTTCCCTGGTGCTCTGCATCGTGCCTGCCTGCCAGGGACCCCAGGCGACCGACACGTCGCCGTTTACGACGATGCCGCCTATGACGGCGGACGCCGCGGCAAGCAGTGAGGCGAGCTCGGGCGGCGCGAGCGGCGGCACGGATACGAGCACGAGCACGAGCATCAACTCGACCGCCAGCGATCTGTCGAGCACATCAAGCGGCAGCAGCAGCGAGGGGGCCTCGACCACGCTGATCTGGGATGTCGGCTCCGGCCAGGACCTCGGCGACGGAAAACCGGTGGGTTGCAAGGGGAAGATCGACTTCCTGTTCGTCATCTCGCGGCATGCGGGTATGCAGGGGTTCCAGACGCAGTTGCTGGATGCCTTCCCAAAATTCATCGACACGATCACGTCGAAGTTCGCTGACTTCGACTACCACATCATGGTCGTCCACACCGACGAGTCCTGGGGCCTGGACGCCTGCGACCAGCAGTGTCCCACACCTGGTGAAGAGGGGTGCACCATAAAAGACTACCCCTGCTACTACACGCCGACCTCGTGTGACACGATGCTCGGCGCGGGTGAGGTGTGCCCGGCCGCGCGAGATGCGGCGAACAAACTGTGCCCGATCGACGACGGACGCCGCTACATGGTCAAGGGCCAGACGGACCTCAAGGGCACCTTCGCATGCGCCGCGCAGGTCGGGACGAGCGGCTCGCAGATGACGGGCCAGACGATGGCCGCCGCGGTCCAGCCGTGGATGAACGACGAGGGCAGCTGCAACGACGGCTTCCTCCGCGAGGACGCGCTGCTCATGGTCACGCTCATCGCCAACGCATACGACCAGGAGGGTGGCGCCGCGAGCTCATACGAAGGCACTCCCGCCACGTGGGCGGCCGCCGTGGGCGACGCCAAGGGCGGCGACGTCGATTCCGTCGTGGTCCTCGGCATCATTCCCACGGAGGGCCCCGGCTGCAAAGACATCGACCGTCTTTGTCAGATGCTCGAGCTGTTTCCGTTCGCGCTCAACCGGGACAGCTGGGCCGACAAGTACGGGCCGTTCTTCGAGGAGGCGGCCGAGCTCGTCGAGACGGCCTGCGCCGACTTCATCCCGCCCGGATAGCCGCACTCG
>JAYUXQ010000092.1:0-5645 GCA_043752905.1 Nannocystis sp.
GCGGCTTTCGATGCCGCTCGAAAAGGTTCGCAAGGTGATGAAGATCGCCAAGGAGCCGATCAGCCTCGAGACCCCGATCGGCGACGAGGAAGACAGCCACCTCGGCGACTTCATCGAGGACAAGAACATGATCTCGCCGACGGACGCGGTCATCAACATGAACCTCGCCGACCAGACGAGGCGAGTCCTCGCCACCCTCACCCCGCGCGAGGAGAAGGTCCTGCGCATGCGCTTCGGCATCGGCGAGTCCAGCGACCATACCCTCGAGGAGGTCGGTCAGGACTTCTCCGTCACCCGCGAGCGCATCCGCCAGATCGAAGCCAAGGCCCTGCGTAAGCTCCGGCACCCCAGCCGCAGCAAGCGCCTCAAGGCCTTCGTCGAGAACTGACGCGAAGCCAGCTGCTACACGCGCGAACGAGGCCACCCGGGTGCAACCCGCGTGGCCTCTTCGCTATTCCAGACGCTGAAGTTGAGCCATGCTTGCAGCATGCGCTTGACTTCAACCTTGACCCTCGTCCTCGCCTCGACACTGCTCGCCTGCGGACCCGGCGGCGGCTCCGAGACCGGCACAGAAACCGGTACCGCGACCGGCACCAGCACCGGTGCATCGACCTCTGGTAGCACCTCCGAGCCGACCACCAGCCCCGTCACCACCGGCCCCGCCACCACCGGCCCCGCCACCACGACCGGCGAGCCCGCGACGAGCACCGGCGAGCCGGTCACGAGCACGACTGGCGAGCCGGTCACGAGCACTGGCGAGCCCGGCACGACCACCGGCAACACCAGCGGCGGCCCGGGCAGCTCGAGCGACACGAGCACCGGCGAGCCCACCTTCGAGGCGTGCCTCGGCGACGAGGATTGCGCGCTGCACAACGACTGCTGCGACTGCTACGGCGTCCCGGTCGGCCAGGTCGATCCCAGCTGCGCCCTCCAGTGCGAGGAGGCGCTGTGCGACCAGCTCGGCGTCCAGGCGATCTGCCGCTTCGGCGTCTGCACCACCGAGAAGCTCGACTGCGACGGCAGCAAGGTGCTTTGCAAGTCGCTGCCGCCCGTCTGCCTGGACGGCTGGCTCCCGGGCGTGATCAACAACTGTTGGTCGGGCAGCTGTTCCCCGATCCGCAACTGCAACGCCGTGCCGACCTGCGACCTGTGCCCCGCCGACACCATGTGCGTACAGAAGATCTCGAAGCAGAAGAGCTGGCCCGCCTGCGAGCCGATCCCTGCCGGGTGTGGCGGCGAGATCGACTGCGAGTGCGCCGGCGCTGCCGTGTGCACCGACGGCTTCACCGCCTGCAACGATCTCGACGGCAACCAGCTCAGCTGCGGCTGCCCGGCCTGCTGACGTTTAGACCCGGTGCGTCTTGCGAAAGACCAGCGAGAAGTTGTTGGCCGGCATCGCCACCGTCTTCTCGAGCTCGAGGCCCTGGTCACGCGCCGCCGCGGCGACGGCCTCGAGATCTCGCACGCCCCAGGCGGGGTCACACGCCCGCAGCGAGGCGTCGAAGTCCGCGTTGCTCGCGGCCGTGAACTCGCCGCCGATCTTCATGGCTCCATAGATGTACAGCGGTGATCCCGTCGCCAGCAGAGACCCCGCTCCGCGCATCAGCCCCAGGCAGGCCGCCCACGGCGCGATGTGGATCATGTTGATGCACACGATCGCGTCCGCTTCACGCACCGGCCACGGCCACCGCGTCGCGTCCAGCTGTACGGCAGCACGCAGATCGCCCGGGCTCTCCTCGGCCGCCCACGCGTCGATGCTGGCCAGCGCCTCCGGGTCCGCGTCGCTCGGCTGCCACGTCACCGCCGCGAACGCGGCAGCGAGGCCCACCGCGTGCTCCCCCGAGCCACTTGCGATTTCGAGCACGAGCCCCCGCGGCGGCAGCACCTCCGCGAGCACCTCCGCGATCGCCCCGAGGTTGCGCCGCGCCGCCGGTGACGTCCGCCTGTCGTGCATGGGCATCATGATATCTCGGAGGCAGGTGTTGCAGTTGTCGCGTTCGTCAACTGTCGCAGTTTCGTCAGGTTTCGTTCCCCGCCACATGCCCGGCTCGTGGCAGGCCTTGCGACCGGTCTCGCACCGCGGTGATATAGTCGACGATGATGGCATGGTCAGGAAACCGCGCCGCGACATTGCTCGCGGCGCTGGTGGTGACGCTCGGCGGAGCGGTCGCCGGCTGCCTGCTCGAGCTGCCGGCGGTGTGCGGCGACGGCCACCTCGACCTCGAAGCCGGCGAGGAATGTGATCCTGCGATCGTCAGCGACGGCCTCCCGCCCTGCGACGCCAACTGCAAGCAGACGACCCCGGCGAGCTGCGGCGACGGCAAGCTCGACCTCGGCGAGCAGTGCGACGGCAACGATTTTGGCAACAAGGACTGCCCGAGCGGCAAGGGTTTCCTCGGCTGCACCGCCGACTGCCGCCTCGACGAGAGCACCTGCGATCACTGCGGCAACGGTCGCATCGACATCGAGAACGGCGAGGAGTGCGATCCAAAGGTCCCTTCGTTCCTGCTGCAGCCCAAGAACTGCGCCGAGCTGCCGTACCCGGACAAGCCGTACACCTCGGGTCTGGTCAACGCGTGCATCCCTGACGAGTGCGTGTGGTACCGCGGGCCCTGCGGCTACTGCGGCGACGACGTCGTCGATCAGCCGCGCATCGTCGACCTCAACTTCCCCGAGCAGCTGTCGATCCGCGAGGTCTGCGACGGCCAGCACGTCGACCTCGGCGACCTGCGCGACTACTGCCGCCCGCGCTGCCCCGGCGAGGAGCCCCTGTGCGCGTTCGACTGCGCCGACGGCTGCGAGCAATTCGCGGCCCCTCCGCCCGACGACCCGAAGTGCTGCGCGCAATCCAACTCCCCCTGTCCGAGCGAGGGAGACCCCCTCCCCTGCTGCGCCGCCTACGAGGCCGGCCTCGCGGACCTCTACTCACAAGAGGCCTGCACCGATAGCTTCTCGGGCGGGTTCCTCAGTCGCGTGTGCAAGTAGTTCTCGCGCCCGCGGGTGGCGAGCGGCGCGGGCCCTGGTCTATGCTCCGCGACCCGTGACCGCCTCCGCCAGCCCCTCGCACGCCCGCTCGTCCCTCGTCACTGGTGGCTGCGGTTTCCTCGGCCGCGCCGTCGTCGACGCGCTCGTCGCTCGTGGCGACCGCGTCACCGTGCTCGACCACCGCATCGACCCCTGGCGCAGCGACGTGCACTTCGTATCCGCCGACATCTGCGACCCGCGGGCCGTCCAGGACGCGATCGCCGGCCACGACACCGTGTTCCATGGCGCCTCGCTCGTGCACACCAAGCACAACCGCCTCGAGATGGTGCGCGCCGTCAACATCGACGGCACCCGCAACGTGCTCCGCGCCTGCCAGCAGTCAGGCGTGCCGCGGCTCGTGTACGTCAGCTCGGCGAGCGTCGTCTACGACGGCCACGACATCAAGAACGGCGACGAGTCCCTCCCCTACGCGCCCTCGTTCCCCGCGCCCTACGCCGAGACCAAGCGCATCGCCGAGGAAGAAATTTTAAAGGCCAATGGTCAGCAGGGGACCCTGACCTGCGCGATCCGTCCGCACGTCGTGTTCGGCCCGGGCGACACTCGCCTCGTCCCGGCGATCCTCGCCCGCGCGCGCGAGGGCAAGCTCAAGTTCCGCGTCGGCCTCGGCGAGAAAAAGCTGTCCGATTTCACCTACGTCACCAACGTCGTCGACGGCATGCTCGCCGCCGGCGAGCGCCTCGAGGCCGGCTCGCCCGTCCCGGGTCAGGCCTACTTCATCACCAATGGCGAGCCGATGTCGTTCTGGGACTTCGTCGCGCAGGTGTTGCCCCCCCTCGGCTTCACCCCGCCGCGCCTGGCGATCCCGCGCAGCATCGCCTACGGCGCCGCCGCGGTGCGCGAGGCGTATGACACCCACGTCCGCGGCGGCACGCTCAACGCCGAGGAGGGCCTGTCGCGCTTCGCGATCCGCTACATCACCAGCCACCACTACTTCAGCCACGCGAAGGCCACCCGCGACCTCGGCTACGTCCCGCGCGTACGCATGGCCGAGGGAATTCAAAGCGCGATCGCCTTCTGCCGCGAGCTCGGCGCCGCCAAGCGCTAGGCGCGTCGACCGTACCCCAGTCAGATGGCCCACCCCACCAGGCACCATGTCGGCGTGGCCGACAATACCGACGAGCCCGGCGTGCGCCGCTTCCTCGGCGTGTTCCGTTACAGCCGCCGCGCGCTCGAGCTGGTGTGGTCGACCAGTCACACCCTGACGATCCTGTTCGCGATCCTCACGCTCATCGCCGGCATCTTGCCCGCGGGCGTCGCCTACCTCGGCCAGCTCATCGTCGACGCCGTCGTCCATGCCTCGCAGCACGCCGGCTCGGAGGCCTCACCCGTCCTGCGCCTCGTGCTCGCCGAGGCCGTACTCGTCATCATCCTGCTCGGGGTTCAACGGGGCATCAGCGTGGTCCAGGCATTGTTGCGGGCCCAGCTCGGCCACCGCGTCAATGTCATGATCCTCGAGAAGGCGCTCACGCTCGACCTGACGCACTTCGAGGACGCCGAGTTCTACGACAAGCTCACCCGGGCCCGCCGCGAGGCCTCCTCTCGCCCGCTGAGCCTCGTCGGCCGGACCTTCTCGCTGGTTCAGCACGGCATCTCGCTGATCAGCTTCGCCGCCTTGCTCGCCGCGTTCTCGCCGTGGGCCGCGCTGATCCTCGCGTTCGCCGGCCTGCCCTCGTTCATCGCCGAGGCCAAGTTCTCCGGCGACGCCTTTCGCCTGTTTCGCTGGCGATCGCCCGAGACGCGCATGCAGATGTACCTCGAGCAGGCGATCACCCGCGAGGACTACGCCAAGGAGGTCAAGCTCTACCAGCTCGGCGCCCTGTTCCTCGAGCGCTACCGGCAGATCTTCCGCGACCTCTACGGCGAGGACCGCAAGCTGACCCTGCGCCGCGGCGCGTGGGGCTACGGCCTCGGTCTGCTCGGCACCGCCGCCTTCTACGGCGCCTATGCATGGATCGCCGCCACCGCGGTGCGCGGCCAGATCACGCTCGGCGAGATGACCATGTACCTGATGCTGTTTCGTCAGGGCCAGGCCGCCGTCGCCTCGAGCCTCGGCGCCGTCGGTGGCATGTACGAGGACAACCTCTATCTCTCGACCCTCTACGAGTACCTCGCGCAAGACGTCGCCGCCCGCACCGGCACCGCCGTCGCCGGACCCAGCCTCGGCGAGGGCCTGCGCTTCGAGGACGTCTCGTTCACCTACCCCGGCAACAACAGCCCCGCGCTCGAGGGCGTCTCGTTCACCCTCAAGCACGGCCAGACCCTCGCGCTGGTCGGCGAGAACGGCTCCGGCAAGACCACCCTCATCAAGCTGCTCACGCGCCTGTACACCCCGACCGCGGGCCGCATCATGCTCGACGGCCGCGACCTGCAGGACTGGGACGAGCTGGCCCTGCGGCGCCGCGTGGGCGTCATCTTCCAGGACTTCGCGCGCTATCAATTGCGCGTCGGCGAGAACATCGGCGCCGGCGACGTCGACGCCTTCGACGAGCGCCCGCGCTGGACCGACGCCGCGAAGAAGGGCATGGCCGACGTGTTCATCGACGCCATGCCGCAGGGCTACGACACCCAGCTCGGCAAGCTCTTCAAGGATGGCCGCGAGC
>JAYUXQ010000093.1:0-2227 GCA_043752905.1 Nannocystis sp.
ACAGTGCATCGGCCCCCGACGCCGCGAAACGTCCCCGCTTCGCAGCGCCTCGTGCTTCGTGGTTCATCAGTTCGGACCGGTGCAGAGTACGGTGCGAGCATCGACGGACTGACATAGTCGATGGCTGCCACAAATGTCCGTTAGGCATCTGCAAGTCAGGTCATTCTCGCAGGCGCGCGAGAGCGGGTCACACGTGAAGCTGTTCAGGTCGAACGCGGTCATACCTTCCGCGCAGCAAAGCGTCTCGCCGTCGTCACAATGATGCAGGATGTGCCCCGAGCCGCAGGTGCCGTCCCTGCTGGGTGTGTCGCCGAGCCACTGCGTCACCGGGCGCTGCACGCAGATCTCGTGCAGCGTGCAGGTCTGCGGTCCGCACGGTTGCGAGCGATACGGTGTCGATATCGGTGGGGCCTCCTGCTTACACCCCATGATGGCGAAACCCACGAGCATCCCGAACGCCGGCCCCCGCATGGCGAGAGCTTATCAGGTACAGGGCGCGATACGTCGGGGACGCCACAACCTCGCGGACGTTCTTCCACGTCAGGGTCAGACCCGAGAGCTTCCGGCACGGTTAAGAAGTTTCAGGTGGGAATTTTGGCGGCGGGCCGAGTACCCGGTGGGCTATGGTCCACGGATGTGGGCCGAGTGGTGAACATGGAGCGCGGCCTCGGAGCGCGGCCCCGGACTGCTTCAGTCGTCGAGTTTTGGAACGTGTTGCACGATGGCGGTGCCCGGTGGAGGCCGCCTCGGCCGCCTTGGCCGCCTTGGCCGCCTTGGCCGTGCGAGCGACATGCAAGGGTCGAGCGCGACGCCGGAGCGCGCGGTCAGCTGGGGATGGGCCGGCGTGGCGCCCGGGCGCCGTGGAGGACGCGAGCGATGTCGTCGTCGGTTTCGATGACCTCGCGGTTGATCTGTGCGCGATGATGAACGACCCTGGGTGTTCGTGAGCCTGCCCGTCGTCGACATCTCTCCGCTCTTGCATGGTGATGGGGCCGCGAGGGGGCAGGTCGCCAGCGAGATCGCGGCGGCGTGTCGCGACAGCGGGTTCTTTTATGCGGTCGGGCATGGCGTGGCGCCGGAGTTGTTCGCGCGGGTGATGGCCGCGAGCCGCGAGTTCTTCGCGCTGCCGCTGGCGCAGCGCATGGAGATCGCAATGGCCCACGGGGGGAGGGCGTGGCGCGGCTACTTTCCGGTCGGCGAGGAGCTGACTTCGGGGCGGCCGGATCGCAAGGAGGGGCTGTACTTCGGGACCGAGCTGGCGGACGACCACCCGCGCGTGCGCGCCGGGGTGCCGCTGCACGGGGCCAACCTGTTCCCGGCGCAGGTGCCCGGGATGAGGCGAGCTGTCCTCGAGGTCATGTTCGCATTGACGACGGTGGGGCACCGATTGATGGAGGGGGTCGCGCTGGCGCTCGGGTTGGATGGGGGTTATTTTTCACGGCACTATACGGCGGACCCGACGGTGCTGTTTCGTATTTTCCATTATCCGCCGGGTGATGAGGCGGACTGGGGGGTCGGGGAGCACACCGATTATGGACTGCTGACATTGCTGGTGCAGGACGAGGTCGGTGGGCTCGAGGTTCGGACTCCGCGGGGGTGGATCGCGGCGCCGCCGATCTCGGGGGCGCTGGTGTGTAACATCGGTGATATGCTCGATCGGCTCAGCGGCGGGGAGTTTCGCTCGACGCCGCATCGCGTGCGCAACACCAGCGGGCGCTCGCGGCTGTCGCTGCCGCTGTTCTTCGATCCGGACTTTGACGCGCAGGTGCGGCCGCTGCCGGCCCGCGTGGCGATCGACGACGATGCGTCACGCTGGGACGGGCGCAGCGTGCACGTGTTCGACGGGACTTATGGCGAGTATCTCGAGGGCAAGATCTCGCGCGTGTTCCCGGCGCTGTTCGGCGAGATCTCGTCGAGCACTCGCCGGGGCGCATCCTCTGTGGCCCCGTGAGCGGGCGCTGTCACTGGCCGCGGGTCACGTCGAGGGTGAACGCGCTGGTAGTCGCGTAGCCGTTGAGCGCGACGTACCAGGTGCCGGCGCCGAGCGTGCAGGTCTCGCTGGCGAGGCCTTCCTGGTAGGGGCGGCAGTCGTAGGCGCTGGCGGTCGGCTTGCTGCCGCTGCGCACGTAGAGGTCGGCGTCGCCGCTGGTCAGCGTCAGCGCGGCCTTGAGACCGGCGGCGTCGGCGGTGAACGGGCCGTAATACTTCCACGCGCCGGTGGCGAGGC
>JAYUXQ010000094.1:0-2225 GCA_043752905.1 Nannocystis sp.
CGGACGAAGGGGTGGTGGAGGTGGAGGTGGACCTGCGGGACGCCGAGGGTGCGCGGGGCGTCGAAGACGACCGGCTGCGGGGGGCAACGGCGACGCCAGTCCCAGGGGGCCTCGTCGCGGGCGCGGGGCGAGCGGAGGGTGTCGAGGGTCTCGGCCCAGGTGTCCGGGAGGGTCGGGAGCCGCCAGGCCTCGGTGAGGCCGGGGGCGGTGGTGAGGGGCCCATGGCCGAGGCGCTCGAGGGCGACGTCGATGGTGTCGCGGAGCAGCTCGGGGTTGAAGTTGAGGAGCTCGCGCGAGTGGCCGAGGACCTTGACGGCGCGGTTGACGTCGCGCTTGAGGGCGGCGAAGTCGGCGGTGCGGACGGTCTCGAGCTCGCTGCGGACCTGCTGACCTCGCTCGCCCTGCTCGGTGGCCTGCTCGATGCGGGCGAGGGTCCCGGCGCCGATGCCCTCGGCGCCGAGCAGGTCGGCGACGCGGCCGTGGATGACGGCGCCGAGCGACCCGAGCTCGCGCTGGATCGTCTCGACCTTGCGGATGACGGTGGCGAGGACGTGGTCGGCGGGGCGATCGCGGTAACGGAAGTAGTGGCAACGCACGACCTCCGCGGCTTGCAGGGTGCGGTCGATGCGACCGTTGCGCTGCTCCATGCGGGCCGGGTTCCAGGGGATGTCGAAGTGGAACAGGTCGGCGCAGTGGCCCTGGAGGTTGACGCCCTCGCGGGCGGCGTCGGTGGCGATCAGGACGCGGACGGGGAATTGCGCGGGGTCGCCGTTGAAGGCGAGCTGGACCTCGGCGCGGGTGTCCTCGGGCATGGCGCCGTGGAGCTCGAGGATGCGGTCGTCGGGGCGGTCGGCGCCGCGAAAGGCGGCCTCGAGCATCTGTCGCAGGTATCGCTTGGTGTCGATCGACTCGGTGAAGATGAGGACGCGGCGGTCGTTCCAGGCCTTTGGGGTCCTCGCGGGCAGCGGGTCGAAGCTGGCGGCGGGGCACATATGGACGCGGATCCACTCGACGAGCGCGAGGACGCGGGCGTCCGGGAGGCCGCGGCCCTGCCCGGCGAGGTGGGTCATGCGCCCCAGCAGGTCGCGGGCGCGGCCGACAGGGGTGGCGAGCTCGCGGGATCCGGCGGTGACGGCGTCGTCGTCGGCCTCGTCGAGCAGCTCGTCGCCAGGGTCGATCTCGTCGTCGGTGAGGTCGATCGATCGCTGGGCGACCGAGGCGATCAGGGCCGGGCCGAGGGTGAGGTCGAAGCTCTGGGTGTGCTTGCCGAGGGTGCGCAGGAACGCGGGGATCGAGCTGAGGAGACGTTTTTGCAGGTTGATGAAGACGAGGCGCTGGCGCTTGCTGGTGGCGCCGACGAGCTCGGTATACTGTGCGAGCAGGTCGGCGAGCTCGAGCTCGAGGGCCGGGCCGCCGCCGATCTCGCGGGCGCCGCGCTCGTCGTCGCTGGCGTGCCAGCGCTCGCCGTCGCGGGTGAGGGTCAGCTCGACGACGCGGCGCTCGGGCAGGGGGAACTGCTTGCGGTCGACCAGCTCGCGGATGTCACGTTTGAGGCGGCGGACCATGACCGGCCGCAGCTGGGTGGCGCCCTCGACCTTGACGCCGCGGGTGAAGCGCTGTGGATCGAGGATCTCCAGCAGCGCGGAGAAGCTGTTGCTGTGGCCGTTGTGCGGGGTCGCGGACAGGAACAGGCGGTTCTCGAAGTGCGGGGCGATGCCGTCGCGGACGATGCTGGTGATCTTGGAGTCGACGGCGTAACGGCTGTTGGCGGTCGGCGAGGCGGGGGCGATCGTGTGGGCCTCGTCGAGGATGAGCATGGTCTTCTTGCGGCCGCGGGCGGTGAGCTGGGCGGTGAGCGGCTCGAGGTACTCGGGGCGGCGCAGCAGCGGATAGCTGATGATGAAGCGGTTGTGGGTCGACCAGGGATTGACGGTGAAGCCGCGCTGGCGGCGGCGGCGGGCGACGAAGGCCCGATCGTAGATCTCGAATTGCAGGCCGAAGCGGCGCTTCATCTCGTCCTGCCATTGCAGGCATACGCTGGTCGGGCAGACGATGAGGGTATATTCGACGCGCTGGCGCAACAGCAGCTCTTGCAGGACGAGGCCGGCCTCGATGGTCTTGCCGAGGCCGACGTCGTCGGCGATGAAGAGGTTGGCGCGCGGGAGCTCGAGGGCCTTCATCAGCGGGATCAGCTGATAGGCGGAGAGGGCGATGCCGGCGCGAAA
>JAYUXQ010000095.1:0-2225 GCA_043752905.1 Nannocystis sp.
AGCGGCCACGCCAAGCTGTTCGTCAACTACGCCAAGTACTACCAGAGCGTCCCGCTCAACCTGGCCGACCGCGCCGGCTCGGGCGAGCCGCAGACCCAGTCGAGCCACTGGGGCGCCGGCAACATGCCCGGCAGCGTCCCCGCGGGCACCCAGGGCTGCGACCCGCTCGGCGACCCGATGAACCCGGACACCAGCGCGGCCTGCCGCGCCGACGAGAGCCGCAAGGTGCTCCCCAACTCGGCCTCCCCCGACCAGTTCTGGGCCCTGACCGGCGCCGGCAAGGTCGCCGTCGACCCGAAGATCAAGGCGCCCTCGACCGACGAGATCGTCGCCGGCGGCGAGTATGAGATCATCCGCGACGCCCGCATCGGCATGACCTACTCGCATCGCTGGATGACCCGGACGATCGAGGACATGAGCCGCGACGAGGCGACGACCTACTTCATCGGCAACCCCGGCCACGGCATCGCCCGCGACTTCCCGAAGGCCCAGCGCGTCTACGACGCGGTGATGCTCTACTTCGACAAGCGCTTCACGCGAAACTTCCTGATCAACGCCAGCTACACGCTCGCGTTCAACCGCGGCAACCTGGCCGGCCTGTTCCGTCCGGAGACCGGCCAGCTCGACCCGAACGCCAACTCGACCTTCGACCTCGTGTCGCTGCTCGTGAACCAGTACGGCTTTTTGCCCGGCGACACGCGCCACGCCGTCAAGCTGTTCACCGCGGGCGAGATCCCGCTCGGCAGCGGCCACTCGCTGACGATCGGCGGCTCGGTGCGCGCCAGCTCGGGCGGCCCGACCAACGCCCTCGGCTCGCACGTCCTCTACGGGCCCGACGAGGCCTACCTGCTGCCGCGTGGCACCGGCCCCCGGCTGCCCTGGCAGTTTCGCATCGACACCAACTTCGGCTACCGCAAGCAGATCAACAAGGATCTCGCGCTGGCCTTCACGATGACGGTGTTCAACGTCGCCAACTTTCAACAAGTCACGGCGATCGACCAGACCTACACCTACGACGACGTGAAGCCGATCGCGGGGGCCGGCCTCGCCGACCTCGGCAACCTCAAGAACGTCGAAGGGAACCCCATTGTCCGGAACCCGAACTTCGGCAAGCCGCTCCAGTTCCAGCAGCCGCGGATGTTCAGCTTCGGCGTCCGCTTCATCTTCTAGCCCGAGCGTCCCGCCGATCCCGGAGAAGCCCCATGTCTGCTCGTATCTGCACGCTCCTTACCCTCGCCACGGCCTCCTTGCTGCCGCTGCTTCAGACCAGCTGCACGCAGCCCGACGTCAACTGCACCAGCGCCCACGGCACCTTCGCCGCCCGCTTCGAGCGCAAGTCGGGTGACGCGAACCAACCCTGCGGCCAGCAGGTCGGCGATATCCTCGGGATGTCGACCTACTACGCGACCGGAGGCATCAACGGCACGCCCAAGTTCGACGAGCCCTCGGTCGCCATCCGCGCCCAATACCTCTACGAATATATCTACGGTGTGTACGCGCCGAAGTCGGTGTTCGACACCCGCAAGCTCGACAAGGAGGTCGGCGACCCCGACTCGCTCGGCGACTTCGCGGCCGGCGTCCCCGACGACGAGGGCTTCTGCGCCGTCCCGAAGATGACGAAGATCAGCCTCACGCTCCCGGACGTGCCCCCGACGCCGGACGACCCGGCGACCGAGGACGACGAGAGCGACCCGGGCCAGGTCAAGGCCGACCTCGGCTACGAGTGGAGCAACATCCGCTTCCTCGTCACCGCCGACGCCCAGGGCACCCAGTTCTCGGCCGACCTCCGGTTCACCCAGGACACCTGCACCGCGACCTACCACGTCGTCGGCGTGTACCCGGCCACCGACTGCGCCGCCGACCCGACGGTCTGCGACAGCGACGAGAACGGCATTAACCCGTCCTTCCCGACCGAGTGCCTGGCATTCTCCGAGTCCGCCTCCTACTGCGTCCTCAAGGGTGAACCGCCCGCCTACGACCCCGCCTGAACCGGAGCGAAGCACATGGCAACCAACATCCATATGGCATGCAGCCGCGGCCGCCGCGGACTCCAAACGGCGGCGGCGCTGACGGTCTTCTTCTTCGGCGCGACCCAGGCCCACGCCCAGACTCCTCCGGCGCCGATCCCCGACGATCGCTCGCTCGGCGAGGATGTCCCGCAATCCATCGAGGCCCTGCCGTCCGCGGAGACGCCTCCCCCGGCCGAGCCGCAGGCGCCGGTGGAT
>JAYUXQ010000096.1:0-2222 GCA_043752905.1 Nannocystis sp.
TGCGCGTGCTCACTGCGCGCGACATGAGCCTGCCGGTCGCGTCCGTGGTGCTCGCGGTCGAGACCGGCAGCGAGGACGACCCGGCCGAGGCGCCCGGCCTGGTCCACGCGCTCTCGTATCAGGTGCTGCAGGGTAACCGAGAGCTGCGCCCGGGCGAGGTCATCGCCGCGGCGCAGGACGCTGGCGGTCTGCATGGCATGGCGACCGGCTTCGCGCAGGTCCGCTACGAGAGCCTGGTGCCGGCGACGCGCCTCGACGCCGTGCTGTGGGCCGAGTCGCAGCGCCTGCGTTATCCGACGACCGCGGCGCCGCGGTGGGAGCAGTCGCTCGGGTGGGCCGCGGGCGACGAGCGCACGGGCTCGCGGCTGCGTCCGGAGGCGCTGGCGTACGTGCACGGCGTGCCCGGTCTGGCCCATGACGGACGCGCGGTCGGCAAGACTCTGGCGGCGATCGTCGAGGGCGTGCTGGCCCAGCAGATGAGCCAGAAGTTCAACTACACGCGGGCGACCCTGGTGGTCGTCGCGCCCGAGTCTCCCGAGCGCATGCTCGAGCGGATCAGCCCGTACTTCGCCGACCTGCCGCCCGCGCGCCGCACCGCGCCGCTGCGCCGCCTCGGCCCGCGACCGACGACACCTGGCTCTGCGACCATGTCCCCGGGGACAGGCGTGACAGTGCCACTGTCGCGCCAGCGCGGGCACACCTTCGTGTGGGCGGTGCCGCCGACCCCGGCCGCCAACGCCTGGGCCGCTGCGATCTGCCGCGCGATCAATCGCCAGAAGAAGCCGCCCGAGGCCGACGAGCCGCGCAAGGCCCGGATCGGCTGTGACCTCGAGTCCGATCCACGCCGCGGCGCGCTCATCATGCGCCCGAGCGGCGCCGAGGATCCGTGGGCGCTGGTCCGCGGTCGACTCGCGCGCCTCGCCCCCGGAGGCCCCGACGCCGCGCTGCTACAGGCCCAGGCCGCCACCGTCACCCAGGCGCTGCGCCTGACCCAGCGCACCCCGCAGGGGCTCGCGCAGCAGCTGGCGATGAGCCCCGCCGGGGAGAGCACGAGCCCGCAGCCCGCGTTCACCCGCCAGCACCGCGTCGACGACCTCACCGGCGTCACCGCGCTCGCCGACCCGGCGTCACTGCAACGCGAGGCGCCGGACCTGCTGCGCGTCGAGGCGGCGGTCGTGTTTGTGTATCCCGAGACGCCCGAGGCATCCAAGGCGGCCCCATGAAGTCATCGTCCTCGACTGTCACTGCGGTTACTGCAGTCACTACTATCACTACTATCACTACTATCTCATGGACCGCGGTGCTCCTGTGCGCGGCGCTGGTGCTGGTGCCCGGGTGTCGCAAGCGCGAGCCGCCGAGGGTCGAGATCTTCGACGAGGCGGCGACGCCGGCCCAGACCGAGGCGCTCGGGTCGCTCGCGCCGCCGTGGCAGGCGCCGGAGCGGGTGACGCTGGACAACGGCCTGCTGGTCCACTGGCTGCACGAGGCGGAGACCCCCGCCGTCCACCTGCGCCTGATCTTGCCGACGCACGGGCTCAAGGCGGCGCAGCAGGGTGCGCCGGCGTTGATCGCTGCGCGCGCGCTGGTCTCCGAGCTCGAGTACCTCGCCTCGCGCGCGACCGGGCCGGAGGGCGCGCCGCGGCTCGCCAGCTACGCCGAGCTGCACGCCGGCGTCGACCGCCTCGAGGTCGTGCTCCACGGCGTCGCCGGTGACACGACCACCGCCCTCGCCGTGTTCGCCGAGGCGCTGGCCGCCGACCCGACCCGCGCGCTGGGTAGCGCCCGCAAGGCCCTGCTCAGCGAGCTGCGCCCGGTCGACACCGAAGTCGTCGCCACCAGCGAGCTGGTCGCCGAGCTGCGCGGCGGCGATGCCGGGCGCGAGCGCATCGACGCCGCATCCCTGCAAGCCCTCGAAGAGAGCACGCTACATGACGCGTGGAAGGCCCTGACCGACCCGCGCCAGGCGTTGTTGGTGGTCCACGCGAAGGCTCGCCTCGCGGACGCGCCGATGACCGGCGCGACCACGGAGCTGGCGACGCGCTGGCGGCAAAAGGTCTCGCTGTTGTCTGGCGTCGATGGTCGCTCGGAGCCGGCTGCGCTGCGTCGCCTGCGTCCGAACAAACAACCGGGCAGCACCGGCAAGCACGTCACGAAGGTTCCGCTGGCGCCGCTGCGCCGGATCGACACGCCGGGCCGCGGCCGCGCGCAGCTGGTGCTCGGCC
>JAYUXQ010000097.1:0-13617 GCA_043752905.1 Nannocystis sp.
ACGCTCGACCCGAACAAGGACTCGCTGATCGGCATCAGCCAGGAGGGCACCTGGAACCACCTCAAGATCATGAACGGGCAGGTCACCAGCCAGCCGCTGGGCACCTACGGGCCCGGCTACAGCTCGGCCGGCGACGCGTTCTCGATCGAGGGCGTCGGCACCTACGCCGCGGTCAACAAGCAGGGTCTCAACAGCACGGTCATCGTGTCGGTCGACCCGCTCAACGGCAAGGTCCTCAGCGAGCTGGCGGTCACCCAGGGTTTTAATAGTGTGTTCGGGCTCGCCGGCTGGGAGGGCCTCATCATCGCGTTTAACTCGTCGGGCGACATGATCAAGGTCGACCCGCAGACCAAGGTCGTCACCAACCTCGGCAAGAAGCCCGTCGGATGGTGGGGCGCCGGCGTCGGGACGATCCTGCCGCAGTAGTCCGCAGTGAGCCGCGGGCGCTCAGCGTCCGCGGCGGCGGAGCGCGAACATCACGAGGCCAGCGAGCGCCCAGCCGGCCGTCGACTGCCCGGAACGGCAGCCGCAGGGCTCATACGCCGGTGGCATCGTGCTCGTCTCGCTGCCACTGTCCGCGTCACTGTTCACGTCACTGTCACTGTCACGGTCGCCGGTGGTCGGCGTGGTGTCAGCGGCATGGGCGAGCGCGGGGAGCAGGCACAGGGCGGCGAACAGGAGGCGTGCGGTCACCGGCGCAGGATAGGCGGCGCGCGCGGGGCTGTCCATGAGGACAGGTCGTCAGTCGGCCGGCCTGGCCGGAGCGACCGGTGCAGCGGGTGCAGCGGGTGCAGCGGGTGCAGCGGGTGCAGCGGGCGCAGCGGGCGTCGGCGGTGCGCCGGGGATCATGGCGCTGCGCGGCGTGCCGGCCGGGACCTCGGGGGTGCTGGCGAGCTGCGCGAGGAGCTCGCGGATGCCCTCATCGCTGCAGGCGCCGTCTTGCCAGGTGAACTGACGCACCGCCGACCAGCCGGGCAAAAAGGCCCAGTGCAGGTTGTCCTGTGCGCTCCAGTAGGCGCCCTCGACCCCTGGCACGGGCACGGAGGTGAACGCGGGGTCGCGCGAGATGCTGCGCGTGTAGTCGTCGTGCGCGGCGGCGGCCTCCCTCGGCGACTTGCCCTGCACGGTCGAGAGGCGGAACCACTTCGGCGCGACGCCCTGCGCCGTCACGTCCGGCAGGAAGTGATAGCCGCAGGTCGCGTGGAACGACTCGCCGAGGTAGAGCTTGAGCCCGCACGCGCGCTTCACCGCGGCGACGTCGAAGCCCAGGTCACGCTCGCAGCACTCGGGGTCAGGCAACTCGGGCGCGAACAGGCGGCACTTGCCGTTGGTCTCGTCGGGGCGACCCGAGCCGAGCGTTGGCGGGGGGGCGCTCACCGGGGTCGGGGCGCCGCGGTCGGCCGGGTAGTAATCCTCGGTGTCGGCGATGACGCGCTTGTCGTCGGCAGGCGGCAGCGTGGGTGCGGCCTGCGGGGTGGGTGTCGGCTGGGTGGCTTGCGGGCAGGCGACGAGCGCGGGCAATGCGATAATGGCGACAATGGCGATAATGGCGACATTGGCGACATTGGCGACATTGGCAGCGCCAGCAGTGGGGGCAGGGGCGAGGGTCCGCAGGCTGGGCATGTCGGGCCCACTCTTAGCGCGGCCAACGGCGGCGCGCCAGCCATGCCAGGGGCGCCAGCCATGCCAGGTCGGTCAGGTCCGACGGCGTTCCGGCGACCCGGCAGCCGCCGTCCGTGGCCGGGCCGCCAGCGGTGTCGCTATCCGTGTCCATCGTCCCATCCGTGTCCGAGTCCGTGTCGGGATCTTCGCTGCCAGGTGGCAAGATGGTGAAGCGCACAGAGTCCTTGCCGGCGTTGCCGCCGTCGTCGACGACGGTGACCTCCAGGGCGTAGTCGCCGGCGGGTGGGTCCTTGAGCAGCAGGCCGAGGCGCGAGCCCTCGCCGGTGTAGAGCGGCGCGCCGTCGCGGGTGATCGTGATGTCGTAGTACTGCGGCGACAGGTCGTCGGTCACCGTGCCGGCGAGCGTGAGGGTCGTCGGTAGCACATGCACCGAGCCGTCCTGCGGGCTGGTGATGTCGAGCGTCGGCGGCGAGGTGTCGGCGACCGCGGGGCCGAACAGGTACAGCAGCTCCTGGTAGCTGTTTTGAAAGCCGGTCTCGCAGAACTTCTCGTGCACCACGTTGCACACGCCGCCGGTCTCGACCAGGTCCGTGTTGGACACGATCTTGTTGCACTGGTCCTGGAAGTACGGCGTCGCGGCGGCGACGAAGGGGTTGAGGTTGTCGAAGGGCGAGTTGACGTGCTCGAGCCCCCAGGTGTGCGCGGCCTCCTGCAAGATGATCGTCGAGCCGATGTTGGAGCCCTGGAACGCGCCCGCGAAGCAGGTGTCGTTCTCCCAGAGGTTGTCACAGTCGACGTAGGGGGCGATGCCGGCGAACTCCTGGGTCCCGAGGTCGCCGTAGAGCACCATCGTGTAGTCGGTCTCGGCGGGCGGGCGCTCGATGATCGCGCGCACGCCGAAGTCGGCGAGGTCCTTGCGCACCGCCTGCACGATCGACACGCGACGATTCTCGGTGCCGACGAAGGGGCCCACGTAGCCGTTGAAGCGGTCCGCGAGGGTGCTGCAGTCGTGGCGCGAGTCGTTGCCGCAGCCGCGGCGCAGCACGGCGCCGTCGAAGTTGATGTAGAGCAGGTGCGGGCGACCGACCGCCTGCGCGCGCTCGGGCAGCAGGAGCGGCAGCGGGGCGGCCTGCGTGACCGGGGCGGTGGCGATCGAGCGCCCGGGGGTCTCATCCGCGGACGAGAGGGCGAGTGCCGCGATCAGCCAGCGCATCGCGCCAGGCTACCGCCGATCGCGGCGCGGCGCACCCGGCTCAGCTGCGACGCCGGCGGCGCAGGCCGAGCGCGATCGGGAGGAGCAGCGCCATCGCGCCGCCCGGGTCGCCGCGGCAGCTGCAGCCGTCGTCGCCGGTGTCCTCGCCCATCGGGCCCGCGCTCGAGTCGCCCGCGTCGGTGGTGGTCGGGCCCGTGGTGGTGGTCGGGCCGCTGTCCTCGCCGCCGCCGCCGGTGGTCGGCGCGCCCGAGTCGTCGCTGGCGCCCGAGGACGAGGCCGCGCCACCCTCGTCGGCGGCGGTGGCCGTGGCACCCGTATCGGTACCGGCGCCCGAGTCGTCCTCGCCCGCGGTGGTCGGGTCCGGCGTGGCGACGACGGTGAAGTCGACCTTGGCCGTGGCGAGGTTGTCGTCCTCGTCCTTGACGTTGACGGTGATCGTGTAGGCGCCGGCGGGCAGGCCGTTGATCGGGAAGTTGGCGTCGCTGGGGCTCGCGCGCAGCGTGGCGGTGTTGAAGTCGGTCGGGCCGGTGCCGATGATCTCGAAGGCGAGCACCTGCGGGGACTGCTCGTCCGCGGCGTGGATCGTCAGGTCGAACTTCGGGCCGACCTCGGCGCCCTGGGTCGGGCTGACGATCGTCAGCTCCGGCGCGGTCAGGTCGGGCGTCGGTGGGCCGAAGATCTGCAGCAGCTCCTGGTAGCTGTTTTGCAGGTCGCCGGAGTCACAGAACTGCTTGTGCTGGCTGACGCACTCGCCCTGGCTCGGCTCGACCTGGTTGGCGTTGTTGAGCACGACGATCTGGTGGCAGGCGTCCTCGAAGGTCGGGTCCGAGACGCCGGCGGTGGTCGGGTACAGCAGGTCGCCCTTGGAATCGACGTGCTCGAGGCCCCAGGTGTGGGCGGCCTCCTGCAGCACGGCCTTGGCGATCCCGCCGGCGCTCGACGTGTAGTCGAGCGTGAAGCTGGTCTCGCCGCCGGTTTGATTGAAACAGTCGATGCTCGGCGCGACCCCGGCGAAGCCGCCTTGCGGCGCGGGGTCCCAGTCGCCGACCATCTCCATGTCGTAGTCGACGTTGTTGCCCGGGCGGATGTCGGTGACCTCGATCGCGAAGTCCTCGAAGTCCTGGCGGATGTACTGCACGACCGCCGCGCGCTGGCCGGCGTCGCCCGAGTAGGGGAGCACCGTGCCATCGAAGATCCACGAGCAGTTGTCCTTGGGGTCGTTGCTCCACCCGCAGTCGTTCATGTCGCCGCCATCAAAGTTGATGAACAGGACGCCGGGCTGGGCTGCGAGCGGCCCCGGAGCATCGGCCCCGAGCACCACCGGCGTGTGGTACGGCGAGCTCATGGGGATCGCCGCGGCGAGGTCTTCCGGTGCCGCGTGGGCCGAAGTGCCGGCAAAGAGACCCAAAACGATCGGGGTCATCATGAGGAACGGCAGGACTGTGAGGCGTGGCAGCATCTTGGCCAAGATATCACGCGCGGCCGTGGCCCACGCGTGTATGTCCATGTGACCTTGCCAGCGGCCTGCGTAGCGCCGGGGGAGCCGGCGTCAGGGGTCAGGGGTCAGGCGTCAGGGGTCAGGGGTCAGGCTGGTCAGGCTGGTCAGGCCGGCTCGATGAGGCGGCGGGCGAACTCGGGGAGGGCGAAGGCGCCGCGGGCGACCGCCGCATTGAAGTACTTGCACTGGAGGGCCGCGGCGCGGGTCAGGTCGACGTCCGCGGGGCCGCGGTCGTCGCTGGCGAGGGCGAAGGTCCAGCAACCGCTCGGGTAGGTCGGGATGCTGCCGATGTAGCCGTGGACCTGGCGGAACACGCCGCGGATCTCGTTGTAGACGGAACGTACCGTGTCGGCGGCGTAAAACGGCGACTCGGTCTGGGCGCTGACGATCCCGCCGGGCCGTAGCGCCCTGCGCAGGTCGGCGAAGAAGCTGCCCTCGAACAGGCCCGCAGCCAACCCGATCGGCTCCGAGGAGTCGACGAGCACGGCGTCGAAGCTGCCGACGTGGGTGCGCACGTACTCGACGGCGTCGGCGAACACGAGCTCGACGCGCGGGTCCTCGAGGTCGCCGGCGACAGAGGGGATCCATCGCTGGCAGACGCGCGTGACTCGCTCGTCGATCTCGCACAGGACCACGCGCTCGACCCCCGGGTGCTTGAGGACCTCGCGGATCGTGCCACCGTCACCGCCGCCGACGACGAGCACCTGCTTCGGGTCCGCGTGGATGCACAGCGGCACGTGGGTGATGAGGTCGTGGTACACGAACTCGTCGAGCTCGGTCAGCATGACCATGTCGTCGAGCAGCAGCAGGCGGCCGTGGCCGACCGTGTCGTAGACCTTGATATCCTGGAACTCGCTCTGCTCGTGGTGCAGGAGGTCCTTGATGTGGATGCCGACGGCGGAGATGTCGTGATACGGCTCGTAGAACCAGGGCATTTTTTCTTAATTGAGTCCGGGCAGGCGGCGGGGTCTCCTCGTACCCTGCCCCTGCCCGGGATTGCAAGCGGGAACGCGCCCGCGGATGTCTTCAAGCTCGGGCCCGGAGGGCGTGGAGTCAGTGCAGGTAGCGGCCGCGGCCCTCGGCCTCGCCCTCCTCTTCGCTGGGCTCCTCGGTCTCGGCCGCAGTGGCGGCGCGGGCCCGGTCCCGCTCACGCAGCAGCGCGGTCAGGATGAGGCCGAAGCCGGCGCCCCACACGAGGATCATCAGGGCGATCCAGTAGGGGGAGGCGCCCATGCCGAACAGGAACGGCATGCCGGGGCTGTGGGTGAGGGCGACGTGGTCGACCTCGAGGCGGTAGACGAGCACGGTGAAGGCGATCTGGACGACCAGCAGGGCGCCGGTGGCCATGCTGATGCCGAGGCTGCCGCTGCGACGACGCGAGCTGAGCAGCAGGCCGGCGACTGCGGTCTCGGCGATCAGGACGACCTGGGCCAGCGTGGCCCACATGACCTCGGACTGCTCGCCGCTGAGGCCGCTGCGGACCATGACGTTGGCGTAGGCCATGCCGACGACCAGCATGGTGAGGGCGAGCACGCCCTGGAACCGCAGGAAGGCGCTGCGGGCCTCGATGTGGCTCGGCACGGCGTGTGCGCGGGCGGGGCGACGCAGGCTGGCGACGAGCAACCAGCCGAGCAGCGGCAGGAGGAAGGCGCTGGCGAGGAAGGTGACGAGGTTGAGGCTGTCGAAGCTCTGGGTGTTGATGCGGGCGGAGAGGTCGACCATCGTCAGGGCGGAGCAGCCGATGCTGGCGACGGCGAGGGCGATGCCCTCGGTGGGGCGGAACAGCGGGGCCCAGGCCTGCTCGACGCGGCGGCGCCAGCTCATGAGGCAGATGCCGGCGATCATCAGCTGGGTGAGGATCGCGTAGCCGAGCATGGTCGGGCCGAGCTCGGGGTCGGAGGCGATCGCGAGGTTGGTGGTGCCGGGGAGGCCGCTGAGGCCGACGACGCTGCTAAGTACCGCGGGGAGCGGCCCGAGCAGGAGGCCGGCGCTCGCCATGTTGGCGCCGACGAGGGTCCCGCCGACGACGCCGGTGCCGGCGATGCCGAGCGCCACGAGGGCGCCGACCAGCAGGGCGTTGACGCGGTGACCGAGGGCGTCGCCGATGCCGATCGCGGTGAGGTGGGTCGCCGCGGAGAGGATCGAGAGCAGCGCGAGCGGCATCAGCAGCGCGGCCGGGCCGGCGGTGAGGCCGAGGATCACGGTGCTGACGAGCAGCAAGATGCCGCCAGCGAGCATGGCGAAGACGTTGGGCCCGAGGGTCATCGCCAGGGCCAGGTCACCCGCGGACAGGCCGGTCATGCGCAGGACGGGCAGGGTGCCGGCCTCGCGCTCGCGGGCGGTGTGGGTCGCCGTGATCACCGGGCCGACGAGCACGAGCATCAACGAGGCGAAGCCCAGGAGCAGCGAGCCGAGCAGCTGCCAGCGCTGGCTGTCGTCGACGGGCGAGTGGTAGCGGACGGACGGCCTGGTGATCGCGGTGAACTCGGCGATCGGGTCGACGAGGCCGTTTTGCCACACGGGGGCCTCGCGGTTGAACACCGCGTCGGCGAGCGCCCTGCTGTTGATCTGGGCGATGCCGGCGAGGCTCTGCGAGACGGTGGGGACGTGGCCCGCGCCGAGCACCCAGGTCGCCAGCTCGCCGCCGGCACCATAGGGATCGCCGTTGAACAGGTCGGCCCACAGCGCCTGGCGGTCGGTGCCGGCGGTGTCGATCTGGTAGCCGCCGTCGCGACGGGTCAGGCGATCGATGCGGGCGCCGTGGCCGAGCAGTTGGCGGCGCTGGGCGTCGATCTCACGCAGCAGGGCCGACTGGGAGCCGCTGTTGCGGCCATCGGTGATCTCGAAGGTGGAGGCGGCGATCTGCAGGCTCGAGGTGCGCTGGAGGTCCTCGTCGCGGGTGGTCAGCGGGCGCAGGTCGACGGTCGTCAGCAGGAGGTCCGAGAGGTCCTTGCGGCCGCCCAGGAGGTCGCCCTCGAGGTCGACGGCCTGGGTCTTGAGGATGGTCTCGGCGGCGCTGAGGTTGGCGAGCGACTGATCGACGCGGGCCCGGAGCTCGTGGAGGATGGCGACGCGAAACCGCTGCTGGGCGGCGAAGTCACGATCGACCTCCTTCTGTTCGCGGTCATCGTAATTGCAGGCGGGCGCGCCGGGGCCGTCGCAGACCTCATAGCGCTCCTCCATGCCGATGCCGACCCGGACGTCCTGGGCGGCGGGGCTGTCCATCCGCGTCAGGGCGGAGGTGCCGAGCCAGGTCAGGCCGCTGAGGAGGGTGGCGGCGGCCACGGCCGAGAGGCAGCGGGGCCGCAGGTCCCGGCGCAAGAATGGCCGCAGACGCTGGAGAAGAGGCCGCGGCGCACGGTCGTGCGCAGCACTGGTAATGATATTGCGATGATCGTCGTGCACTGGGACCCGCCCTCTCGACTCAAGTGGTTCAAGCGTCGGACAGACAACCGGAAGCGCTTCAGTGTTCCATGGAACGAGCCTCGCGAGGAGATGATTTCACCGCGCAGCAAGTTACTCGCAGTTTGAGGTAGGATTTCGCCCGTGACCGACGCATCCCTTTACAGCCTCATCGACCTGGGTCTCCCAGCCGACACCGAGCGTGCCGTTCGCCGTTGGCTCGATGATCCTCATTACGCCTCCGAGCGACCGGCGCTCGGCGCCTTGCTCGCCGAGGTCGAGGCCGGGTCGGCGGCCGCTCGCGCCGAGCTGCTGGACGCCTTCTCGCAGGTGTTGCCGATCGGCACCGGAGGTCGGCGCGGGCGCGTCGGTCCCGGGCCCAACCGCATGAACCCGGTGGTCGTGCGCGAGACGGCCCAGGGCGTCACCGAGGCGTTGAAGGCCGCTGGCGACACGCCGCAGGTGGTCATCGTGTACGACACGCGGATGCACTCGCGGCAGTTCGCGTATGCGGCCGCCGAGCAGTGTGCGGCCGGCGGGCTGACGGTGGTGTTGCTCGATGCGCCGAGGCCGACGCCCGAGCTGTCGTTTTTGGTCCGGCACACGGGGGCCGGGGCGGGGATCGTCGTCAGCGCCAGTCACAACCCGCCCGAGGACAACGGGATCAAGATCTACGGGCCCGACGGGGCGCAGGTGCTGGGCGCCCGCGATGCGGCGCTGATGCGGGCGATCCTCGGGGTGACGCGGCTACCGAAGCTGACCGACGAGCAGCGCTCGCAGATCCACGTCATCGGGCCCGAGCAGGTCGAGGGCGAGGCCGACAAGCCCTACCACAATTACGTGCTGGCCCAGGGGGTCGTCCCGGGGTCGCTCGAGGCCCGCGGGTTCTCGCTGGTGTTCACGCCGCTGCACGGGGTCGGCCATACCAGCGCGGCGGCGGTCCTCAAAGCCCGCGGGTTGACGGTGCATCTGGTCGCTGCGCAGTGCGATGCCGACGGCGGCCGATTCTCGACCGTGGCCTCGGCCAACCCGGAGCTGCCGGTGTCGATGGCGATGGCGGTCGAGCTGGCCGAGGCCGAGGGTGCCCAGCTGGTCCTCGCCACCGACCCCGACGCCGACCGCCTCGGCGCGTGCGCGCGCGGCCGCGACGGCACCTTCGTGGCGATCGACGGCAACCGTCTCGGCGCCCTGATGCTCGACCACGTGCTGGACAAGATGGCCGGTCGCCTCCCGCCCAACGGTTGGGTGCTGACGACGCTGGTGACCACGCCGTTGATCGCGACCCTCGCCCGGGCGCACGGAGTCGAGGTCGTCGACGATCTGCTCGTGGGTTTCAAGCATCACGCGGGCATGATCGGCGAACATCCCGAGAAGACTTTGATTTTTGGATGCGAGGAGAGCCACGGCTTCGTTCGCGGCGACGACATCCGCGACAAGGACGGCGCCATCGCTGCGCTGTTGCTGGCAGAGTGCGCAGCGGTGGCCCACGCCGAGGGGCACACGCTCTTCGACAACCTCGAGAGGATTTGGTGCCGTCACGGCTATCACCGCGAGAAGACTGCGAATCTCGTGGCGCCCGGGCTCGCTGGACGGCGCGCCATCACGGCGGTGATGCAGACCTGGCGGACCACGCCGCCCGAGAGCTTCGCGGGCCTCCAGGTGGTCCGCGCCGACGACCGCATGGCCCTGCGCAACACCGGCTCCGCCACCCGGGACCTCCCGGGCGACGTCCTCAGCTTCGAGCTTGAGGGCGAGGGCCGCGGCTGCCGGCTGGTCCTGCGCCCGAGCGGCACGGAGCCCAAGCTCAAGGTCTACGCGCTGGCCCGTAGCGCCGGCAACCTGGCGCCCGACCAGCTGGCGGCGACGCAGGCCGATATCGACGCGCTCATTGACCAGGTGCTCAGGGACGCCGAGGTCGCCGCGCTGGCGATCATGCGGCCGTTTCTCGGATGAACGACTCCTTATACCGGCAGCAGTGGGGATGAAGCGGTGAGACGACGGTGGCTCGGGGCCCTGGCTGTGGCCGTCGTGGTGGCGCTGCTGTGGCTGTGGTGGAGTGGGGCGGCCTCGACCGGCAGGGCTGGGACCGGCAAGCGCGGCCGTCGGCCGGGCGTGGCCGGCGGTCCGACCCCGGCCTCCGGTACGTTCGGGGTCGGCCACCGGCCGCAGGCGGATCGCAGCGGGGTCGGCAAGATCCGCGGGCGGATCGTCGACAGTGACAACCTCCCGGTCAGCGAGGGCCGGGTCATCCTGCACTGTCTGCCCCCCGGGGCCGAGCAGGCGTTCCCGATCGACGGCGGCGCGGTCGAGGTCGGCGCCGAGGGCGAGTTCGTCGGCCCCGGCTGTCGCGGCCTGATCTGCGCCGAGTTTCGCCACACCCACCTGCTGCCGCGCGAGCCGTGGGTGTTCGAGGCCAACCAGCCCGAGCAGGTGGTCGTCGCCCGGCCGCTCGCGCGGGTCACCGGCACCGTCGTCGACCCGCAGGGCAACCCGGTCGCGGGGGCGAGGGTCATGGTCCGCCGCGGACGCGACGACGACCCGATGGCGCTGCCACCGTTCACCGCGCGCAACACGGCCAGCGACGCCGAGGGCGTGTTCAACTTCGCGCGCGTCGAGCGTCCGCCCTGCGACCCCTGCGGCGAGGCGAGCGGGCGCTGCGAGGTCGGCGACCTCACCGACGTGCCGGCCTACAACGCGCTGATCCTCGTCGCGCGGGCGCCGGGCTTTCGCAGCGTCGAGAAGCCGGTCGACCTCGAGGACGAGGACTGGCAGGTCACGCTGCTGCCGCCGCTCGATCCGCTGACCGGCACCTTGCAGGACGCCGAGGGTCGGGCCTATCCGCGGGCGCGGATCCTGGCGCGCTCGCAGGCGCGGGCCCACGAGGTCCACCAGGCGATCGTCACCGGCGGAGAGTTCGCGCTCGCCGAGCTCGGCGAGGGGCCCTACGACCTTCGCGCGTTGCAGGATGGCGTCGAGCTGGCCAGCGCGACCGGGGTCGCGGCGGGCGAGCAGGTGACGCTGGTCGGCGATCGGCCCGCGTCGGGACCCGCGTTGCTGGTCGAGGTCGTCGATGGCAGCAGCGGTGACGTCGTCGTCGGTGCGCTCGTCGACGGCGGACCCTTCGCTGGCGCGAAGACGGATGCCGACGGCACGGTGCGCGCGGAGGACGTCGCGCCCGGTCGCTACGCCCTCGTCATTCGCGCCCCGGGCTCGGGTACGCAACGGCAAGAGATCGAGGTGCCATCGCAGCCGGATGAGGTCGGCGCGATCGTCCGTCGCGTCGACATCGTGTACAACGCGCCCTGAGAGCGTGCACGACGAGGCACAGATCCCTCCCGCAGTCGCCGGCCCCGGCGGCGGCCGGTAGTTCCCCGAGCCCTTCGGCAAGTACGTGCTGCTCCGCGAGATGGCCCGTGGCGGCATGGACCTCTCGCCCGAGCAAGCACGGGGCCACGCCGTCGATCTGCGCAGCGACATCCATGCCGCGGGGATCGTGCTCCGGGAATTACTCACGGGACGCCAGATGCTCCCGGCCAACCCCATGAGTCCCGCGGCGGCCCTCGCCGCCGCCCGCGCGCCGGACGTCCGACCCCCCTCCGAGCTCGTGCCGGGGATCCCGGATGGCCTCGATGCGGTCGTTCTGCGGGCCCTGGCGATCGAGCGTGAGCACCGCTATCCCAGCGCAGACCGCTTTCGCGCTGGCCTGGCGGAGATCCTCGCGCGAAATTACCCGACCTGCGACACCGACCGGGTCGGCGAGTTCATGCGGGACATTTTCGCGCAAGACCACAAATTTGAGACTCGGGACCACGCGAGCTACGTTCGCGAAGATTTTTCGAGAGTCCGCGAGCAGGGCCGGGGGCAGGATGCCATCAGCCTGGCGGACTCGACGGACTTCCCATGCCGGGGCCGAGGGGCAGCAAGCGAGAGCGAGATGGCGGACACCGAGGAAAGAGGGACTCTCAGCGGCGCCAGGTCGCGACCGGACGCGTCGACACGCGAGGATGCGGAGCAACGCTGGGGCACGGTGGTCGCGGGACGCTACCGCGTCGAGGACCTCCAGGCCTTCGACGGCATGGGCGCCCTGTATCGGGCCCGTGACACCGAGCGCGGGGTCCCATGCGCGCTGCGTGTGTTGCCGGAGATCTACGCGCGCGAGACCGAGGTGATGGACCGCTTCATCCGCGACGCCCAGGCGGCGCAGGAGCTCAAGCATCCCAACATCGCCCAGGTGTTCGACATCGGCAAGCTCGACGACGGCAGCGTCTACGCCGTCACCGAGCTGCTCGATGGCCAGAACCTGGCGACGGTGATCCAGGAGGAGGGCCGGATCTCGCCCGGGCGTGCGGTGCACGTCGCCAGTCAGGTCTCGCGCGCGCTGGGCACCGCGCACGAGTCGGGGATCATCCACCGCGACTTCAAGCCGAGCAACATCGTGCTGGTGGCCCAGGAGGGCGACCTCGACTTCGTGAAGGTCGTCGACTTCGGCATCTGCTCGCACGTCGACAACGAGCCGTCGATGACGAGCTCGACGCAGGAGCTGATCGTCGGCTCGCCGGATTATATGGCCCCCGAGCAGGCCGCGGGCGCCGAGGCCGACCCGGCCTCGGACATCTACGCGCTCGGCTCGGTGCTGTTCGAGATGCTGACCGGCCGCCTGCCGTTCAAGGGCCGCAACGCGATCGACGTGCTGATCCAGAAAGGTGCCCGCGACGCGCCGCGCGTCTCGGACATCGCCCCCGACGCGCCCGAGGGCCTGTCGGACGTCATCGCCGCGTGCCTCTCGCGTCGGCCCGAGGATCGCCCGAAGTCGATGCGCGTGCTCGAGGTGGAGCTGCTGCGTGCGCTCGACACCAAGCCGCGCCCGGTCAAGAGCGCCGTCGCGGCCGCCCTCGCCGGCGTCGGCGGCGGACGGCGCGACGACGAGCTGTCGGGAGACCTGGAGGTCGACCTCCCGCTGCCGCCACCGCCCGAGAGCGCGTCCAGCTCGTCGATGCGTGCGCCGGTCACCGCCGACATCTCGAACCCTCGCATGGCGCACACCAGCGACGCGCGCACGCTGACCGGCAGCTCGCCGACGCTGGATCGCCGCGAGCCCTCGGTCGTGATCCGGCCGCCCGAGCGTCCGACCTACCAGGACCTCCAGCCGCCGCCGCAGAAGTCGAGCGGATGGATCTGGCTCGTCGTCGGTGGCGTCGTGGTGATCGCCGCGGTGCTGCTCTACCCGCAGCTGTTCGGCGCCGGTGGTCCGGGCGAGGAGACCAAAAAGAAGCGGACCGAGGCGGTCGCGCAGGTCCACGACGACGAGATCCCCGAGCCCGAGCCGCTCCCACCCCCGCCGCCTCCGACCAAGGATCCGGCTGTGATCGTGTCGCGCGCCGAGCTGGCCCTCGGGGCAGGTCGCTACACCGACCCGCCGCAGGACAACCTCACCGAGTACCTGCAGCAGCTCTCGACGCTCGACCCGGAGAACGAGGCGATCATCCGTCTGCGTGGCAAGGCCGTCGAGACCTTGCTGGCCAAGGGCACGCAGGAGCTCGCCGACAAGCACGCCCACGAGGCCGCCGACCACCTGCGCAAGCTCCTGATCATCGCGCCCGACAACAAGGATGCGATCACTCCGTTCACGCAGGCCGTGATCACGGAGAGCAAGATCCTGCGCCACATGCAGTCGTGGAGCGAGATCCTGCCGCTGACCGAGGAGGTCGCGCGCATCAACCCGAAGAGCTTCGACGCGCAGATGCTCCGCGGTCAGGCGCTCGGCGGCCTCAGTCGCTGGGCGGACGCGGTCGAGGCCTACAAGGCCGCGGTCGAGCTGCGCAAGAAGGACAAGACGGCCAACGCCGCGCTCGCCGACGCGAAGAAGAACGCCGGCGTGAAG
>JAYUXQ010000098.1:0-5628 GCA_043752905.1 Nannocystis sp.
TGCTGTGCTCCGACTGGTTCTCCGGATACGATCGTTTCCGTGCGCCCAGTCCGGCGGTTGGCGATAACGACCGTGTACGTGTCGTCCCAGAGGCTGGGAGTATTGAGTCCAGAGACATTCTCAGTGGCGCGCCGTCGATGGTCCGCTTGGGCAACGACGGAGTGGTCGGGGCAGAGCAACTCGAACTCGAGATTGAACACCTCGTTCGCAAGCTCGATGAACGTCGAACGACATACAGCGGAGATCAACGCGAGGAGGGTCGTCTTGCCGGAGCCGTTCTGGCCCAGCACCAGGTTCACACCGTCGTCGAAGTGCAGCTCCGTGCCTGGCCGTACGTTGCGGTACTGGTTAATTTTCAGGCGCTTGAGCTTGACCATGAGCTGTCACTCCACCTCGACGAGGCCCGGGAGGAGGGCGAGGGCCTGGTCTTGTGGGAGGAACAGGAGGGCGAGGGGGAGGCGGCTCAGGGCGGCGTCGAGGGCGAGGGGGAGCTGCTGGCGGGCCTCGCGGCGGTCGGCGAGGCGGGTGCGCAGGCCCTTGTCGGCCTGCGGGACGACCTGCTCGAGGACGATGTCGACCAGGCGGCGCTGGCGGGGGAAGATGCGCAGGTCGATGTCGCGGCGCGGGGGGATGCCGGCCTTGCTGCGCACGGCGGCGACGGCCTCGTGCAGGCCGCCGAGCCGGTCCACGAGCTTGAGGGCGTGGGCGTCGGTGCCGGAGTAGACGTGGCCGCGGCCGAGCCGGTCGACGTCGTCGATCTTCATGCCGCGGCCTGCGGCGACGCGGCCGCGGAACAGGTCGTAGACGCGGCGCATCGAGGCGTCCATGCGCGCGCGCTGGTCGTCGGTGTACGGCTTGTACATGCTGGCGATGTCGGCGTTCTTGCCGCGCTGGAAGGTGGTGGTCGAGATGCCGAGCTTGGCGAACAGACCCGAGAGATCGAAGTGCAGGCTGACGACGCCGATCGACCCGGTCAGGGTCATCGAGGAGGCGAAAATGGTACGCGCGCCCATGGCGACGTAGTAACCACCGGAGGCGGCGACGTCGCCCATCGATACGACGATCGGCGGGCTCTTCTTCGGGTTCTTCGCAAACGCCTCGTGGGTGCGGGCGACCTCGCGCCAGACGACGTCCGAGGCGAGGGCGGAGCCGCCGGGGCTGTTGACGCGCAGGACGATGCCCTTGCACATGGGATCGGCCCGCAGCGCCCGCAGCTGCCGGACGATCGTGTCGCCGCCGGTGAACTGGATGCCGAGGAAGGGGATCATGCGGCTCTCACCGTCGATGATCGTGCCCTCGATGACGACGGTGGCCAGATATGGCGCGGTCGACCAGGTCGGGTACTCGGGGTCGGTCTCGCCGAAGGTGGCGAAGCGGACGCGGGCGCCGAGCGCCGAGGACACGGCGTCGATGACCTCGTCACGATGGACGATCTTGTCGACGAGGCGCAGGCGCAGGGCCTGGTCGGGGCCGTGGGGGGCCTCGTCGATCAGGGCTCGCACGCCGGCCTGGCTGAGACCGCGGGCCTGCGCGAGGTCCTGGACGATCTGGTTGAAAGTGTCGTCGAGGATCGCCTCGCGCTGGGCACGGTCGGGGTCGGAGGGGCTGGTGCGGGTGAAGGGCTCGTGGGCGCTCTTGTACTCGTCGATGTGCAGGCCCTCGACCTGGACGCCGAGCTTCTCGAGCGCGGCCTTGAAGTACATCGTGGTCGACGAGAGGCCGTAGGTCGCGACCTCGCCGGCCGGGTGGATGTAGACCTGCTCGGCGGCGCTGGCGAGGTAGTAGTCCTTGAGGTTGGTGGCCTCGAGGTAGGAAAACACGTGGCCGCCAGCGTTGCGGACGCGGACCAGGGCGGCGCGCAGCTCCTGCAAGGAGGCCCAGCCGAGGCCGGTGGCGCGGGCGTCGATCAGGAGGATCGCGCGGGGGCCGGCCGCGGCGGCGCGGTCGAGGCGCTCGAGCATGCGGATCAGCGAGCGCTCGTCCTTGACGCGGGAGACGTCGATGCGCTCGGCCTCGACGAGGCGCGGCCAGAACACCCGGCCCTGGCGGGCGGTGGTGACGTGCGCGGCGAGGCCATAGCCGTCGACGCCGTCGCCGAGGCCGGCGTGCATGCCGGCGCGCAGGCTGATGAGGTCCCAGGACAGCGCGAGGGCGACCGAGCCGCGCAGGGCCTTGGCGTCGCCGACGCGCTGGAAGGTGTCGCGGTCGAGGAGGTTGGCGCGCACCTGCTCGACCTCGCCGGCGATCTCGATGCCCTGGTGACGGAAGGCGACGCGGCCGCGAGGTAGCACGCCGAGGAACTCGTCGGTGCCGAGCGACCCGACCTCGCTGCCGCGCCAGCGCGCACGCAGGCCGCCGGCGAGCTCGAGGACGCGGGTGCCGAGCGGGCGGATCGCGAGCTCGCCGGTGGCGGCGAGCTCGGGCAGGAGGGCGGCCTGCGGGGTGAGGTCGGTCGGGCCGAAGCGGACGGTCGCGCCGAGCGAGGCGTGGTTGCGCAGGCGGATCAGGAGGCCGAGGTCGAGGTCGGGGCGGCGCAGGGCGGTGCGGCGGTCGAGCATCCAGTGCAGGCCGACGCCGAGCGCGACGACCTTGCCATCGCCGGCGCTGAGGCCCCACGAGACCTTGGTGAAGTCGGGGTTCTGCGGGCGGCGCTCATCGAAGTAGTTGCCGCCGAGGCCGGGCCGCACGGCTTGAATTCCGAGGCCGGTGGCGAAGCCGAGGCCGAGGTTGAGGCCCATGAAGCCGCCGTAGCCGCTGCCGCGCGTGAACGCCGAGGTGGATCGGTAGCCCATGATCACCGCGTCGAGGCCGCGGATCGCGGAGAGCAGGGCGGGGTTGAGCTCGAGGCTGCTGGCGTCGCCCTCGCCGGAGTAGTCGTGGATCGGGCGGTCGATGCCGTCGCTGGCGGCGCGGTCGAGCGAGACGACGGGGGACTGGGCGCGGGCCGGCGTGGCGAAGGTGAGGGCGACGACGGCGGCGGCGGCGAGGCGGGCCTGGCCTTTGAGACAGGTTCTAACGCTCATTGAAGATTATCTTCCGGGATGATGTCGACGATCGCGAGCACGTGGCGGACCGACAGCAGGCGCAGGCTGTCGTCCCAGGGGACGGTGACGCCCTGCTCCTTGGCGAACAGGACCTGGGCGCCGACGGGGATGCCGCTGACGTTCTCGCCGAGGTCGGGGGCGTCGTCGTCATCGTCATCGTCGTCGCCGTCGTCGATGTAGGCGGCCCGGGGCATGGTGCGGGCGACCTCGACGACCTCGGCGAGGAGGGCCTCGCTGTGGCTGTCGCGGGCGCCGGCGGGCAGGTAGAGGCCGGACTCGCTGCGGTCGGGGGTCTTGATCAGGCGCACGAGCACGCGGGGACCGAGCGGCTGAATGTGGCGCGAGACCTTGCGCGGGCGATCGCCGTCGGGGGGTACGATCTCGGGGCCATCGTCGGGGCGCTTCGAGCGCGGCTTGTTCGACATCGGGCGCGACTGTACCGCAACTCAGGCCAGGCCGGCGCGGCGGCGCAGCAGGACCTCGCCGCCGAGCCCGAGCACCACCAGCATCAGCGCCCAGGGGCCACTCCACAGAGGCACGCTGCGGCGGCTGTCGACGCGCAGGCCGGGGCCGTCGGCGCCGAGGTCGGCGAGTGGGATCGCGGCGGGGAGGGTGTCGCCGGTGCGGGCGACGAGGGCGAGGCCTCCCGTGGCCTCGGCGAGGGCGCGCAGGCGCTGTTCGCCAGGATCGGCGTCGACGCGGGCGAGCTCCTGGCCGGCCTCCTGGATCAGGAAGACCCGACGCGCGCGCGCAGGCGGGGAGGGCGAGGCGCCGTCGCCGGGGGACGCCGGGTCGACCTGGCCCGAAGGACCTGTGCGCCAGGCCATGGCCTCGTAGGCGCCGACGGGCAGGCTGCCGGAGACGGGGGCGCCGGCGCGGCCGAGGGCGTCGGTGGTCCATGTCCCTTCGGACAGGAGGAAGGTCGACGGCGGCGGGGTTCCGGCGGTCGCGGGGACGGGCACGGGAGGGTCGGTGGCGCCGAGGGGGCGGACCTCCCAGGCGAGCGCGACGCCGGGCTCGGGGGCGTAGCTGGGGGTCAGGGTGGTGGCGCGCAGGTGGACGGTGTCGCCGACGAGGTAGCCGGGGCGATCTGTCTCGAGGGACAGGCGCTCGACGGCGCCGTCGCGCAGCAGCCAGCGGATCGCGCCAAGCCACAGGAGGTCGTAGGGGCGGGCGCCGTCGACGATCGGGAGGTCGGCGGCGAAGCCGAGGCGCCAGGTCGCGCCGGTCGCGAGCACGAGGCTGCGACCCTTGCCGGGCTCGGCGATCGCGAGCAGCGGGGCCTCGTCGCGCGCGGTGAGCAGGACGGCGGCGCCGATGCTGTCGGCGTGGCGGCCGAGCGCGACCGGGTTGTAGCTGTCGAGGGCGGGCAGGGTGGACCAGTCGGACAGGCCGGCGCTGGCGAGCCAGGCGGTGATCGGGTGGCGGCGGCCGGCCTCGGTGACCGCCGGGCGAAACGGCTCGGTGCGCAGGCCGGTGGGGGTGCGGGTGTCGACGGCGAGCTTCTGGCCGAGCACGCCGGGGTAGTCGCCGGTGGCGAGGCCGAGGTCGCCGCCGATGACGATCAGGGCGCCGCCGTCGTCGACGTAGTCGGCGATGTCGGGGAGGTAGCGGGCGACCTGATGATTGACGGCGTCGAAGTTGTGGAGGACGACGAGGTCGAAGGATCCGAGCTGTTCTTTAAAAAGCTCGTCGGTCGGGAAGGCGATCAGGCTCAGCTCGGCGGAGGGGTCCTCGCGGTCGGCGTCGTCGACCCCACGAAGGATGTAGTAGCTGAGCAGCTCGACGTTGGGGTCGCGGCCGAGGAGGGTGCGTAGCGCTCGCACGTCCCAGTCGGGGCGGCCGGCGACGTGGAGCACGCGGACCTTGTCGCGCAGGACCTTGACGACGAAGGCGCGGCGGTTGTTGGCGAGGGTGGCCTCGCCCGCGAGCGGGCGCACGGCGATCTCGTAGACGAACTGACCGACGCGGTCGGGCGCGACCTCGAAGCGGACCGGGACGGGGGCGCCGTCGTCGGCGAGGGCGACGCGGGTGGTCGCGACGACGGCGCCGTCGCGGCGCAGGTCGACGTCGACTTCGGCGGCGGGGTAGCCGTGCGCGACCAGCTCGGCGCCGAACTCGGCGACGTTCTCGACGAAGGCGAACTCGCCGGCGTGCAGCTCGGCGACCGAGACGTCGCGGATCGCAGGGGCGCCGGCGCTGACGGTGGTCACCGGGACGCCGAGGGCCTTCGCGGCGAGCAGCAGCGGATCCTGTCCTGTCGGACCTGTCCCCGGGAACAGGCCGTCGGAGAGCACGAGGACGGCGGCGAGCGGGCGCGCGTCGGCGGCGGAGGGGTCGGGGGCGGCGAGGTCGGCGAGGGCGTGGGCGAGGTCGGAGGCGGGGCCGTCGGGCGTCAGCGCGAGGGTCTCGGCGGCGGCGTCGGCGAGCGGCTCGCTGCGAGTGGCGAAGGCGCGCGGCGAGATCGCCAGGCCCTGCTCGCGCCAGGCTGCCCGCGCGGGGGCCGAGGCGGCCCAGAAGTTACGCAGGCGATCGAGTCGGGCGGTCGTGGGCGCGCCGGGCTCGTCGGCGTCGGCGAGGGCCA
>JAYUXQ010000099.1:0-5627 GCA_043752905.1 Nannocystis sp.
GGCGTCGCGGTGCCGGTCGGCGAGGCGCTGCGGCCCTGGTTATGCGCCGCGGCAGGCCTGGTCGCCCTCGGGGCCGCGTGGGCGGCCTATCCGGAGGCGTGGCTGCGGACCTGGCCGGGCATGCCCTGACTTGGCGGGGAGCGTCATGGGTGCGATGCTCGCAGCGGGCATCATCGATGATATTCGCCGCCCCGAGTGATCAGCCGTTGCGGCGGGCGAACAGGCGGCGCATCCACTCGCCGAGCTGGTCGCCGCGGAAGGTGTTGCGGCTCGACAGCGCGAACTCCTGGATCGCCTCGTTCATGGCGCCCGCGGACTGATAGCGCTGGTCGAGGTCGCGCGCGAGTGAGGTCAGGAGGATCTGCTCGAGGGCCTTGGGGATGCCGGGGTTGATCTCGCTCGGGCGGGGGATCCGGCACTGGCGCACGGCGTCGAAGGTCTCGAGGTCGCTGTCGCGGCGAAACAGCCTCCGGGCGGTCAGCAGCTCGAAGAACACGATGCCGACGGCGAACACGTCGCTGCGCAGGTCGAGCGGACCGCCGCGGACCTGCTCCGGGGACATGTACGCGAGCTTGCCCTTGATGATGCCGGCCTGGGTCTGGACCGACGAGCCGACCGCCTTGGCGAGCCCGAAGTCGATCAGCTTGACCTCACCCTCGTAGGAGACCAGCAGGTTTGGCGGGCTGATGTCGCGGTGGATGATGTGGAGCGGCTCGCCCTGGTTGCTCTTCTTGTTGTGCGCATAGTCGAGGCCCTCGCACACGCGGCGGATGATGTAGCAGGCCTGCGGCAGCGGGATCGGCCGGTTCTGCTTCTGATGCAGGTCGAGGATGGCGCCGACGTCGCGGCCGTCGACGTACTCGAGGGCGATGTAGAACGAGTCCTCGTGGCGACCGAGCTGGTAGATCTGGCAGATGTTGCCGTGCTGCAGCTGGACCGCGAGCTTGGCCTCGGCCTGGAACATCGCGATGAAGTTCGGGTCGCGGGCGATGTGCGGCAAGATCCGCTTGATCGCCACCGGCCTCTCGAAGTTGTCGGCGCCGGTCTGCTTGGCCCGATACACCTCGGCCATGCCACCGGCGCTGATGCGCTCGAGCACCTGATAGGGACCGATGCGGTCGGGTACGGCCAACAGGCCCAGTTAATCGCTGTCCTTCCAGCAAGTCAACGCGAGCGCGCGAGCGAACACGCGCCGTACAGGGGTATCGCCGGGCTAAACCCGCGTTCTTTCGCTCCTGGAGCCTGTCCTGCGCGGGACGATCCCGACATGAAAGGGCGAGAAAGGGCGAGAGACGGCGAGAGACGGCGAGAGACGGCGACCGCCCGCCCCGGCGTGTGCCGGAGCGGGCGGTCGCCCTCACCATGATCCGGTCAGGCTCGCGCCGGTCAGGCCTGCGCGCGGGGGGTCTCGCCGCTGTTGTCGGCGAGCGCGTCGGTCTCCTCGTGGGGGTCCATGTCGCCCTTGGGCTTGGCGCCGAGCAGGCTCGGCTCGAGCGCGGCGGCCAGCACCTGCGTCATGTCCTCGGCGAAGATGAACTCCATCTGGTCGCGGACGTCGGCCGGCACGTCGTCGATGTCACGCGCGTTGCGCTGCGGGAGGATGACCCGCGTGAGCCCGGCCCGGTGAGCGGCCAGGACCTTCGACTTGATGCCGCCGACCGGGAGGACGCGGCCACGCAGCGTGCATTCGCCGGTCATCGCGGTGTCGGGGCGGACGCGGCGTCCGGTCAACAACGAGGTGAGCGCGGTGAAGATCGTCACGCCCGCGGACGGGCCGTCCTTGGGCACGGCGCCGGCCGGCACGTGGATGTGCAGGTCCTGAGTGTTGAGGAAGCCGGCGTCGATGCCGAGCGCGTCCGCGTTGCTGCGCACGTAGGTGAGCGCCGCGCGGGCCGACTCCTTCATCACGTCCCCCAGCTGCCCGGTGATCTCGAGGTGGCCCTTGCCGGGCATCCGCGAGGTCTCGATGAACAGGATGTCCCCGCCCACCGGCGTCCAGGCCAGGCCGGTCGCCACGCCCGGCACCGAAGTACGCTCGGCGACTTCGCTGATGAAGCGCACCTTGCCGAGGTACTTGTGCAGGTCCGCGGGCTCGATGGCGAGGCGCGCCGGCTTCTCGTCACTGCTGCGGGCGAACTCGAGGGTGAGCGCGCGGCACAGCTTCGTCAGCTCGCGGGTCAGCTGGCGGACGCCGGCCTCGCGGGTGTAATCGCGGATGATGGCGCGCATGGCCTCGTCGCTGACGCGCAGCGTGCCCTCGGCGATCGCGTGGGTGGTGAGCTGTCTGGGGAGCAGGTGCTGCTTGCCGATGTGCAGCTTCTCCTCCGCGGTGTAGCCGGAGACCTCGATGATCTCGAGGCGGTCGCGCAAGGGGGCCGACAGGGTCTCGAGGCTGTTGGCGGTGACGATGAAGGTGACCTCGGAGAGGTCGAAAGGCAGCTCGAGGTAGTGGTCGGTAAAGGTCTTGTTCTGCTCGGGGTCGAGGACCTCGAGCAGGGCGGCCTCCGGCGAGCCCATCCAGCTTTGGCCGAGCTTGTCGATCTCGTCGAGCAAGATGACCGCGTTCTTCTTGCCGGCCTTCTTGAGCGCGTGGATCAGGCGGCCCGGGAGGGCGCCGACGTAGGTGCGACGGTGGCCACGGATCTCCGCCTCGTCGCGCACGCCGCCGAGGGCGATGCGCACGAAGGGCCGGCCGGTGGCGTCGGCGATCGACTGGCCGAGGGAGGTCTTGCCGACCCCTGGAGGACCAGCGAGGCACAAGATGGTCGCGCGGGCGGTGCCCGAGACCTTGAGGACGGCCATGTGCTCGAGGATGCGCTTCTTGACCTCGTCGAGGCCGTAGTGGTCGGCGTCGAGCTTGGCCGCGACCTTGTCGAGGTCGATCTCCTCGTTGGCGCGGGCGCTCCACGGGAGCTCCGAGATCCATTCGAGGTAGGTGCGGATGACGTTGTACTCGGCCTGCGCGCTGTTCATGCTGTCGAGGCGGCGCAGCTCCTTGTCGGCGACGGTGCGAACTTCCTCGGGCAGCCCGGCCTTGTCGAGGCGCTCGCGCAGGACGGCGAGGTCGTCGGTCTTCTCCTCGCCGAGCTCCTTCTGGATCGCGCGCATCTGCTGGCGCAGGAGCACCTCGCGCTGGCCCGAGCTGAGGCCCCTGCGGACCTCGGACTCGATCTTCTTGCGCAGGTCGGCCATCGTGCGGGCCTCGATGAGGAGGCGGGTGACGAGGCGCAGGCGCTCGCCGACCTCGCGGGTCATGAGGACGCCGACTTCTTTCTCGGTATCGAGGCCCAAAGCAGCGGCGACGCGGTCGGCGAGCAGGCCGGGGTCCTCGGCGCGCCCGAGCGTCTCGATCCACTGCGAGAAGTTGGCGACCACATCCGGGGCGACCTCCTGCAGCTGCTCACGGACCTGGCCGCCGAGCGCCTCCGCGAGCGCGCGGGCCTCCGCGGGGTTGGTGACGAGGTCGGGCAGGACCTCGCCCTCGACCATCCAGAAGGGGGACGAGTGGACGATGTTGCCGAGCTTGAAGCGGCCGAGGCCCTCGAGCACGACCTGATAGTTGCGGTCGCCGGTGCGTCGGACCTGACGGACGCGGGCATAGGTGCCGATGGATTGCAGGTCGGCGAGCTGGGGGTCGACCACGCGGGCGTCGCGCTGGACGGCGATGCCGAGGATGGACTTGCCAGGCTCGAGCGACTCGATCAGCGCGATCGAGCGGGCGCGACCGACCGGGACGGTGATGACCGTGCCCGGGAAAAGGACGCCGTTGCGCAGGGGCAGCAGCGGGAACGGAGACTTGGGCAGTTCTGGGTACGTCATGGTTTTCCTCGCGCCCGGCGGCGTCGCGCCTGCCAGGGCTGTTGTCGCAGCCACGCTCGCCGGCCACACACACGGGACGGCGGGTTTGCAGAGCGTAAAACCGTTCCCGGGTCCGTCAATGACGCGGGGAGAAAAAGAACGCGGCGAAGAACTGCGTTTCCCGCGGTCAGATGGCCATGAGAGGCGTGCTACGCGGCGGCTGGGCGGGTCGGGGTGGCGGCGTTGCGGCTGTCCAAAGGGACAGGTCGTCGACGACGAGGATCGGTGGATGTCTTTTGAGTCATGTCGATCGGTGGCGCGGCGGTGAGCGTGGGTCGAGGGGTGGCGGTGGCAGAGACGTGAGCGGGGTCGCAGTCGGCATCGCCCGATCGGGCGGATCCGACCGGGCGTGAAGATTGATTCACGGGGTCGTGAATAGGAGACTGTGCGCCGTGGTCTTTGACCCGCTTTTTGGGCGGGTCAGCCGCGAGGGGAACAACAATGTCGCTTCGTTCACGAGTTCTGAGGGGGGTCGCGCTGGCGGCCGTTGTGTTGGTGCCGGCCGTCGCGTACGCCGATGTCGATGGGACCAAGGGTACCGTCGCCTCGGTGTCGATCAACGACATCCACGCGGATGACTACACGGCCGAGCGCGGCAACGTGGTCATCAACGAGGGTTCCGCGACCCGCAAGTACCAGTGGGGCGGGACCGTGTGTAGCGGCAAGAACCTGTCCGAGGCGAACGTCTCCCTGTTGATCGACGCGCTGAGCGCCAAGGACCGCCTGGAGATCGTGCCGAGCTACAAGACCGGCGCGGGCCAGGCGCGGTGTCTCGTCGGCTTTCGCATCCAGCTGATCCTGCCCGAGCCGGTGCGCTGAGCCCGGTCGAGTGATGTGCGCGCGAGCTGGCTCCCTGATGGGGAGCTGGCTCGTGGTGTTTGGGTCGGTGGAAGATCTCTTGGCCGTGGGCCGTGGGCGCGATACACCTCGCTGCCTTGGCGGACGACGGCAGCATCGCACCCGACCCGCGGCGCCTCGCCCGGGCGCAGCGCGCCGGTCTGCGCCCGAGCTCGCCGTGGCTGACGCCCGCGGCCCTGTGCCTGGGGCTCGCGGCCGGGCTGCGCTGGGGTGGGACCGTGATGCTCGAGCGCTGGCGGGGGGTGTGGTCGCAAGGGGTGAATGGCGTCGATGGTGTCGGCGATCTGGTAGTCACTGCGATGATCGGGGCCGCTGTGATCTCGGTCGGGGTCGCGGCGCTGGCCGGGTCGCTCGGGTGGGTCGACACGCGGGCGCGTGAGGGGCTCGCGGTCGGGGAGATGCGTGGCGCGGGGCGTGGGGTGCTCGCGCTGCTCGTGCCGGTGCTCGTCGTGTTCGTGCTCGCGGGCGTGTGCGCAGGCGCGGCGCGGGCGGTCGATGCCAGCGAGGCTGGATTGATGGCGCTGTGGTGGGCGTGGGCGCAGCGGCTGTTGATCGCTGTCGGGGGGCTGTTGCTGGTGGCCGGCGTCGTCGACAGGGCGCTCGCGCGGCGACGGCTGTGGCTCGCGCTGCATCGCAACCCGGATGAGCTGCGACGAGGCGAAGGGTGAGCGAGCGACTGATCTCGGTGGCGCTGCCGGTCAGCATCGACCGCGCCTTCACCTACGCGGTGCCGCCCGACTGGCCAGGCGTGCCCGAGCCGGGCGCGCGGGTGCTGGTGCCGTTCGGCACGCGTGGGCTGGTGGGGGTCGTGCGCGAGGCGCCTGGTGAGGCGACGGCCAAGGTGCGGCGCGTCGAGGAGACGCTCGATCCTCCCGGAGCGCCGTCGCTGACGCCGGGGTTGCTGCGGCTGT
>JAYUXQ010000100.1:0-2217 GCA_043752905.1 Nannocystis sp.
CTCTTGCCCGGGATCACGGGGTAGATGCCGAGGATCGAGAGATACTCGACGGTGCCCTTGGTGGTGCCACCGCCGACCGGCTCGAGCTGGGCCGACTTCGCGGCGATCGCCGAGGCGACGACGTGCATCGGGGTGCGCGTGGCCAGCAGCCTCATGCCAAACCCGCCGCACTTCTTCTCGGCTTCGGCGGCGTTCATCTTCTGCGGCTCGGGCAGCGCGACCTTGAGGAAGGTGTAGCCGCCGCCGTCGGCGTCCATGTCGCAGTAGACCGAGATCAACGGCTTGTTGAATGGCTTGATCGTGTACACGCCGTCGACGAGGGTGTCGTCGTCCGGGAAATTCTCGCGGATCAGCTTGCAGCTCTTCGCGTACTGGCAGGTGGTCAGGCAGCCGCTGGCGACGTCCCACGGGTCGCCGCCGTCGCAGGCCTCGATCATGTCCGTGACCACGCCGTCGCCGCAATGTAGGCCCGGACCCTTGCAGTCGGGCGCACAGCCGCCGTAGCTGCCGTCGTTGATCTTGTTGTCACACACCTCGCCCGCACCGACCTGCACGAAGCCGTCGCCGCACGCGGGCGACTTGCAGGCCGTGGTGCAGGTGCCCTCGTCGGCGTTCTCCAGCCCCTCGTCGCAGTCCTCGCCCGGCTCGATCGATCCGTTGCCGCAGCTCGCGGGCACACCCGTGGTCGTGTCCGGCGTGCCGGTCGTGCCGGTCGTGCCGGTCGAGCTCGTCGACTCCGGGCCCGGATCGTCGGTCGTCTCCGGCTCGTCGGTGGTCGTCATGATCGCCGGCTGCGTGCTGCTGTCGCCCGACGTGCTCGCGCTGGCGGTGGTGCCGGTCTCGCTTCCGAGCATGACGTCCGATGTGGCCTCGCCGCCTTGCGGTGACAGGCACGCGGGCGCCAGCAACATCAGCAGCGCGAATGCAGGGGTCGCGCATTGACGCGCATCAATCGAACGAGGGACCTTGGTGGCAGGTTGCGGCTTCGACATGCGACCCACTCAGGGAACCCGCTTTGGCGCGAAATTGCAACCATGGGAATTCGACCGGCGGCCGCGTCCTGACGCGACATTCTGTAAATTACGTAAGCTGCCTTACACATTTGGCAGCTCAAGCGTCGGGCTCGGCGCTCACCACGGGCGGCTTCGGTTGCAGGCGGGAGGCCTCCAGCATGGTCTGGAACGGGTTGTCGCGGCGCCAGACGTCCCCGGCGAGCACGCTGATGAGGCCGCGGCGCAGGGCCGGGTCGGGCTCGGCGGCGAAGAACAGGTGGGAGACCAGCTTCGTGTGATAGAAGCGGCGGATCAGCTGCTCGAAGGCGTCGTAGGCGGGCTGCATATAGGTGGACCACGGCGCCATCAACCCGGGATCGGCCTCCGTGCTCGCGGTCAACGCGGGCAGCAGCAGATCGACCCCCCGCTCCGCCCCGAGCATCGCCAGCGACACGCCCGACGAGAACACCGGGTCGAGGAAGGCCGCCGCGTCGCCGATGCACGACCAGCGCGGGCCGTGCGGGCGCAGGTTCTTGTACGACCAGTTGGCGATCGTGCGGGTCGGCCCGCGCCGCGCCCCCGCGGTGATGCGCTGGATCAACGGCGACGCTGCGAGCGCGGCCTCGAGGGCGGCCTCGTCGAGCTTGCCGCGCCACTTGACCAGGCCAACGCTCAGGCGGCCCCCGATCAGCGGGATCAGCCAGTGCCAGCCGTCCTCGACGATCAGCACCTTGATGTTGCCCTGCGCGGTGATCTCGGCGAGGGCCGCGGGCGCGAGGTCCTCGAAGTGGGTGAACACGGCCGCACGGCCGAGCTCGCGGATCGGCGCGACGCTGCGGGCCCGGCGGGCCAACCACGCGTCCTGCCCGGTGGCGTCGAACAGGTAGCGCCCGCGGTGCTCTCCGGTCGCCGTCCGTACGCGGACCTCGTCGGCCTGCTCCGTGTCGACCGCCGTGACCGACTCGCCAAAGCGGACCTGCGCGCCGCGGGCGATCGCCTGGCGCGCGAGCCTGTCGTCGAACACCGCCCGCTCGACCTGCCACGCGTGCGAGGGCGTGCCCGGCATCGCGTCGGCGAAGCTGAAGAACGCGTACTCGCCGGTACGCTCGTCGATGAACTCCGCGCCCAGCTTGAACTGAAAGTCACGCGCGTCGATCTCGAGGCCGAGCCGCTCGAACAATGGCACGTCGATCGGCAGCAGCGACTCGCCGATGTGAAAGCGCGG
>JAYUXQ010000101.1:0-5621 GCA_043752905.1 Nannocystis sp.
GCCAAGACGGCGCTGCGCAAGGGTGGGGCCAACACGCTCAACCTCTACCTCGCCAACCCCGGCAGCGGTTACCTCGGCTGGGCGACCTTCCCGTCGTCCTACGCGAGCGACCCGAAGGGCGACGGCGTCGTGATCTTGAACCAGAGCGTGCCGGGTGGATCGGCGGTCCCCTACGACCTCGGCGTCACCGCGGTCCACGAGGTCGGCCACTGGATCGGCCTCTATCACACCTTCCAGGGCGGCTGCGCCAAGGCCGGTGATTATGTCGACGACACGCCCGCCGAGAAGTCAGCCGCCTTCGGCTGCGAGATGGGCCGCGACACCTGCCCCGCCACCGGCGTCGACCCGATCCACAACTTCATGGATTACTCCGACGACGCCTGCATGGACCAGTTCAGCGCCGGCCAGACCGCGCGCATGAAGACGATGTGGTCGACCTACCGCGCCGCCGGCTGAGAAGCACCGCGCCCGCTGGCGATACAGCCCCGCTCACTCGCCCAGGTCCGCCATCGCCACGGGCGTCGCCCCGGTCTGCGATGGCGTCGCAAACGGACTCGCGGAGGACTCGTACATGTGCCTCGCGCGTTCGGACAGCGCCCGGGCACCTGACGGGTCGCCGGCCGCCGCGGCGAGGCTGGCGAGGCCCATCAGGGAGTCCGCGAGCAACGGAATGTTGGCCTCATGGAGGTCGCCGATCCGGACGGCGCGCGCGTAGTGGCGGCGAGCCTCGTCGCTGCGTCCGGCCAGCTCATGCACACGTCCCAGACCCGTGAGCGGGTGGAGCAGATAGATGTGCTCGGGGCCATAGGACACCTCCATGACCGTCAGGGCAGCTTGATAGTTGCGCATCGCCGCGTCGGGCTTGCCCTCGCGCGCGTCGACGTCGCCGAGGCCCGCGAGCGGGTGAGCGCCGAGCGGATGGCGTCCGCCGAGGATCTCGGTCGACAGCCGACTCGCCTCGCCATAGTGAAACCGGGCCTGCACGAGCTCGCCCTCGTCGAAGTACATGCCACCGAGGTTGTGGTGGATCGCAACCTGAATCGAATCCCCCGGTGAGGAGCCGCGGTGCACGAGCTCCAGCGAACGTTCGTAATGGGCGTGAGCGCCGGCACGATCGCCGCTGTGCTCGTGCGCCGCGCCGAGGTTGTTGCTCAGCAGCGCCGCCAGGCGACTGTCGTTCCCCGCCCGTTCGACCAGCGCCTGGGCGAACCCGCCGGTCACGAGCGCCTCCGCGCAGCGGCCGAGGCCTTCGCTCATCACGAAGACGCGCCGGGCCGCCGCCTCGGCTGCGATGGCGTGCAGGTCATGGGTCAGCGCCAGGCCGATCGCGCGGGCCAGCGCGGTGTCGGCCTCCGAGGGCTTTCCGGCCTCTTGCAAGGCGCTGGCCTCGACCAGCGCGGCCTCGGCGGACAATGGGACATAGCCCAGGGTCTCCGCATCGGCGCGCACCTGGGTCGCCAGCTCGAGGCCTGCGCTATACAAGCCCGTCGCCGCGAGCACCGTGGCGCGCTCCAGACGGGCACGCAGGAATTCGACGCGCTCGGCGGTCACCTCGTCGTCCGGAGGTGCGACCGCCGTCAGCAGCCCCTCGATGTCCGAACAGAAGCGAATGCTCGGCAGGGCGTCGACCGCCTGCACCGCATTCTCGACGACCACGCGATCGGCCCCGGCAAAAATGTCGACCAGCTGAGAAACCTGGCTCTGTCGCCGTGCGAGGCAGATGTTGCGTAGATCGAGGATATGGCTCGACTGCGTGCCGACCAGGTGCTGTTCGCACGCGGCCGCGTGTTCGCTGGCCCACGCGGTCGCGTAGCGGTCGAGACGCACGTCCACGCGTTGCCACACCTCCTCTGCGAACGGCGCCCCGGTCGCCTGCATGGCCCGCTGGACCCGCTGCTTTTGCGGCGCGTCCCAGAGGTCCCTCGGCGTGGCCGGTGCCTCCCTGCAGCTCGTGACCGCGAGCGCCTCTCTCGGCGCGAACCGGTAGCTCGCTCCCGCGGCGAGCGCCGCGATGCCGGTGATCGTCGTCGTCGCGACCCACGCACGCGAGCGCCGCAGGCCGCGCTGGAGGGCGGCGAGCAGCGCCTCCATCGTCGGCCAGCGGCGCAGCGGGTCGACCGTCAGGCCGCGCTCGACGACGCGTCGCAGCCAGCCGGGCACGGCGCGGCCCCTGGCTGGCGGCCGGCGCTGACCGGCGAGGACGCTCGCTGCGAGTGCCATCATTGTTTGACCGGCGAAGGGTCGCTCGCCGTAGAGGAGCTCCCATGCCATGACGCTCCAGCCGAACTGGTCGGCGGCGACCTGTGCCTCCTGACCGAGCCACTGCTCGGGTGCCATGTACGCCGGTGTGCCCTGGATCGCGCCGACCTGGGTCAGCCGCAGGGCCAGCGCGGCGAGCTCGGGTCGCGCCCTGCTGTCGACTCCGGCGGTGATGGCGAGGTCGCTCGCGCCAGCGGGCGTCATCCGTCCGTGGGCGATGCCGAAGTCCATCACGCGCACACGTCCGTCGCCGCCGATCATCACGTTGTCCGGCTTGAGGTCGCGATGTACGAGACCGGCGTGATGCGCCGCCGCGATCCCGCGGGCCGCCTCGGTCAGTACATGCAGGATCTCCGGCCAGCGGCGCGCGTGGGGGTCGGGCCAGGCGCCGAGCGTGTGCCCGACCACCAGCTCCATCGCCACCCAGACACCATCGCCGTGCGTGCCGACGTCATGCACGGCGACGACGTTCGGGTGGGACAGCTTGGCCAGCGCCTGGGCCTCGCGCAGCAGCCTGGCCCGGCCGGCGGACACCGAGCCGCCGTCGGCGCGCGGTAGCAGCAGCTTGAGCGCGACCCTGCGATCGAGCTCGGGATCATAGGCCGCATACACGACCCCCATCCCACCCTCGCCGAGCTTGCCGAGCACCATGTAGCGCCCGACCATGACCCCGCGCTCGAGCTCCTGCGGCTGGACATCGCCCGGGACGCGACGAACCACCGGGCGGGTGTCGGCCACGGCCGTATCGGCGATCCCGGACCCGAGGTTCAACATGGCAAGGGTCGATGATACCCTGCACGCTCCCGGAGCGGCACGATGCCCCGCGCTATTTCTGCGATGCGCTCAGCACCCGCGCAGGAACGCGTCGCTGGCCTCGTCGAGCGGAAAGTAGAGCTCGACCCGCAGCTCCTCGGCCGTCACGTCGAGCGGCGTGCCGAGGGTCGCGAGCATGATGAAGAGTCGGGCCTCGCCGCGGCCAGGGACGCGGACGTGCACCGCGACCGCGACCGATGGCACGCGCTCGAGCCCGGGCACGCGTAACACCGCGGGAACGCCTGGATAGGCCAACACCGCGTCCCGAAGCATTCGTGGGCCGCCGGGGCCCGGATCGGCGGCGGCGTCGCGGTGCAGCCGCTCGGCCAACACGGCCGCGAGCGCAGGCCAGTCGACGATCACGTCGCGCAGACCCTCGGGGTGGAACATGGCGTGCGCGAGGTTCCCGACCACCTCGGGTGGGGGGACGCGAGCGCCGAACAGACGGGCGAACAGGCGGGTACCGCCCTGGTTCATGCGCAGCAGGTTCCAGGTCCGGTCGAGCACCATCGCAGGGAACGGCTCCTGCTGCGCGAGCATGTGGTCGAGCGCGCGGCGTATGTGGTGCATGGGTTCGGCTTCGAGCGGGGTCTCGCGATAGACCGGCGCGAAGCCGGCTGCCACAAGCAGCACGTTGCGCTCGCGCAACGGTAGGTCGAGCGCGTTGCCGAGCACCAGCGTCATCTCCCGGCTGGCTTGCGAGCGACCCGTCTCGAGGAAGCTGATATGGCGGGTCGATACCTCCGCCCGCTCGGCGAGCCCCTCCTGCGTGAATCTCCGCGCGAGCCGCCACTCCCGCAGCAGCGGGCCGAGGCGGCTCGTGTGGGTCAGCCCGGGCATCGAGGTGCCAGCGTACCGCAAACGAAGGAGCTCCGACATGACCTCGGAGGTCATGGTCGGCCGGACCGCGCCGGGTCACCCTCCGGTCATGTACAAGCTCGCCCTCCCGCTGGTCGCACTCGTGGCTTTCACCATCTACACCTTGCTCGTGGCGACCGAGCATGGCTTGTGGGCCCTGGTCCCTTTGCACATGGTCGGCGGGTGGCCCACCCAGGTGTTCATCGACCTGGTCCTGGCGCTGAGCGGATTCCTGGCGCTCGCCGTGCCGGACGCTCGCCGACGAGGGATCGATGTCCGGCCCTTCGTGGTCGCGACCGTGCTGCTCGGGTCGATCGGCATGCTGGCATACATCGTGCGTCGTCAGCTGGGGGAGTCGCGGGGCCTGGCGAGCGCCTGACCCACGGGTCGCTCGACATCGGCGCGCCCGGTTGCGTTATCTTCGGCCATGCTCGCCGCGCGTGTCCTGCCGTTCCTGCGCTGGTCCCGAGGCTACTCGCGCGCGGACCTCACGGGCGACCTGCTGGCGGGGGCGACCACGGCTGCGCTGCTGATCCCGCAGGCGATGGCCTACGCGTTGCTCGCCGGGCTGCCTCCGATCGTCGGCCTCTACGCCGCGCTCGCGCCCCCGGTCGTCTACGCATTGCTCGGCACCTCGCGGCGGCTCGCGGTCGGGCCGGTGGCGATCGATTCCCTGCTGACCGCCGCCGCACTCGCGCCCCTCGCCGCGGGCGACCCCGTCGCCTATGCCGCGGCCGCTGCCGCGCTCGCGCTGCTGGTCGGAGCGATGCAGGCGGTGACCGGCGCGCTGCGCCTGGGCTTCATCGTCAACTTTTTGTCGCTCCCGGTCCTGCGTGGATTCACGGCGGCGGCGGCCATACTCATCATGGCGAGCCAGCTCGGCCCGCTGCTCGGGCTGCGGTTGCCGACGCGCGCCGGCATCATGCCGACCTTGCAGGCGCTCACCGAGCAGGCCGGGACCTCGCACCTGCCGACCGTCGGGCTCGGGCTCACCGTGGTCGTCATGCTGCTCGTGATGGGCCGGTTTCGCGGCAAGGCGCTGCTCGTGGTGGTGGCCGGTGTCGTGCTCGGTCGCTGGCTCGATGTCGATGGGGTCGCGCTGCTCGGTGCGGTCCCGTCGGGCCTGCCGGTGCCTGCGGTCCCGGTGATGACCGCCGACCTCGTCGTGGCGCTCGCGCCCGCCGCTGCGATCCTCGCGCTGATCTCGTTCATGGAGGCGTTCTCGGCGACGTTGGTGGTGGCGCGCCGCGGCGAGGTCGTCGATCCCAACCAGGAGCTCGTCGCGCTCGGCCTCGCCAACGCGGCAGCCGGCCTCGTGCACGGCTATCCGATCGCCGGCGGCCTGTCGCGCACCGCCGTCAACGCGCAGGCGGGCGCCCGCACCCCCCTGGCCGGCGTCTTCACGGCCGCGCTGGTGGCCCTCACGCTCGTGCTGCTCGCCCCGCTGCTCGCCACCTTACCGCGGGCGGTCCTCTCGGCGATCATCGTGGTCGCGGTCTCGGCGCTGATCGACGTCGGCTTCGTGCGCGAGCTGTGGCGCGTCAAGCGGCGCGAGCTGCTCTCGTTCTTCGTGACCTTCGCCGCCACGCTGATCCTCGGCGTCAGCCTCGGCCTGGCGTTCGGGGTCGGCGCCTCGCTGCTGTTCTTCGTGCTCCGCACGACACGCCCACATACTGCGGTGCTCGGGCGAT
>JAYUXQ010000102.1:0-2216 GCA_043752905.1 Nannocystis sp.
GACTTCAGCTGTTTTTTACCGTGCGTCGACGGCATGAGCACCGAGGAGTGGCTCGCGCTGATCGAGATCGGCGAGTGCGTCTACAACTTCTGTATGGCGACGGCCAAGTGCCCGGATGTCAGCCCCGACGATCCCACCTGTACGGCCTGCCTGATCAGCAGCATCGTCCAGGACCCGGGTGTGATGGGCTGCGAGATGCAAGCGATGGCGTGCGAGTGACGTGCAAGGCCGCCACATGACCCACAGGAACGACTTGATGACCTGGACCCGCGCGCTGCTCTCCACTGGTGTCCTGCTCGCCGTCGCCACCGGCGCGGGCGAGTCGCGTGCCGCACCGGCCGAGACCGGCGCGGCCGCTGGTACTGCCACGACCGGCACGACCGGCACGGGTGATGCGACGAGCCCCACGCCGACCGGCGCGGCGCCTGGTGCGACGCCGGAGGCGGCGCCGAGCGAGCCGCCGACCGACGCGAGCGCACCGACTGCGACACCGGCACCTGCGCCTGCGACCGAGGGTCCGAGCGCGGGTGCGAGCGCGACGCTGACGCCTGCGGGCCTCAGCACGAGGAGCACGACGCGCAAGCGCAAGCGGCAGGCGCCGGATGGCGTCATCTTGACCGACAAGGGCAAGGTCAAGGACACGCGGAAGTGGATCCACCGCTACTCGCCGGAGCGGCACCTGTTCGAGCTCGGTGTGTTCGGCGGCATCTTCATCGCCTCCGACGACCACGACCTCTACGACCCGGCGACGCGACCCCTCAAGCCGCACACGCCGGCTCCGCCGCTGTACAAGACGGTGCCGGACATCGGCGTGCGCCTGGCGTACTACCCGCTGCGCTTCCTCGGCATCGAGGGCGAGTTCGCGGCGATCCCCACGAAGGTGCGCGAGCTGCCGGATCCCTCGGCGTTCGTGTTCTCGGGGCGCGGGCACCTGATCTTGCAGCTGCCGTACCGCGTCGCGCCGTTCGTGCTCGGTGGTTATGGGGCGCTCGGCGTGCGATCGGACCCGAAGGCGCTCGGCAACGACGTCGACGGCGCCGGCCACTTCGGCGGCGGCCTCAAGATCTACATCAGCCGCATGGCGGCGTTTCGCGTCGAGGGGCGCGGCATCATCTCGGCGCAGGCCCAGAAGGCCAGCCCGCAGTTCACGGCCCACGCGGAGGTGCTGGCGGGCTTTAGCCTGGTGCTCGGGCGCGTGCGCCCGCTGCCGCCCGAGAAGGACCTCGACCCCGACCGCGACGGCTTCCTCGACCCGAACGACGCGTGCCCGAAGCTGGCCGGCGTGGCGCCCGATGGTTGCCCGGCGATCGACAGCGACAACGACACGTTCCTCGACCCGGTCGACGCGTGCCCCTACGAGGCCGGCGTGGCGCCCGATGGGTGCCCGCCGCCCGACAAGGACAAGGACGGCTTCCTCGACCCGGTCGACGCGTGCCCGGAGGAGCCCGGCATCGCGCCCGACGGCTGCCCGCCGCCGCCCGACAGCGACGGCGACGGCATCATCGACAAGAACGACGACTGCCCGCTCGTGAAGGAGGTCTACAACGGCTACAAGGACCAGGACGGCTGCCCCGACGAGATCCCGAAGGAGGCCAACTGGGATGGTCGCCCGATCGAGGGCATCTTCTTCGAGTTCAACAAGGACAAGATCCAGAAGAAGTCGACGAAGACGCTCGACGCGGCGGTCGCGGTGCTCAAGCAGTTCGACGACATCCGCATCGAGATCTCCGGTCACACCGACGACGTCGGCACCGACGAGGCCAACCTCGACCTGTCGCGGCGCCGCGCCGAGGCGGTCAAGAAGTACATGGTCGACCAGGGCATCGACGCCTCGCGCATCGAGACGGTCGGCTACGGCCGCAGCAAGCCGGTCGAGGCGGGCAAGTCCGCCAAGGTCCGCGCCAAGAACCGCCGCATCGAGTTCCGCGTGGTCGTGGTCGACAAGACCGGCACGGCGACCGTCATGCCGAACCCCGCCAACGACGCGTCGGCGGTCGACGCGGCGGCCGAGCAGGGCGCGACGACCCCGGACGGGCCCGGCGCGCCGGATACCGGCGGGGTGGGGACCGGGACGGCGACCGGGACCAAGTCCGGGGCGCCCGCGCCGAAGACGAAGTGAGCGGGCGTTGCGAGCGCGACCGGTCCGCAGGGACCGGTCGCATGGGACATGTGCGAACGGTCAGGTGTTCGCGGGTCACGGCGATGGATGCGGCGCC
>JAYUXQ010000103.1:0-5618 GCA_043752905.1 Nannocystis sp.
CACACCCTCTGTCATCCACGAGCGCTCTACGCGCCCTGAATAGTGCGGGCACGCGCCCGTCGAAGGACGAACTTTAACGTGGTTTCCCCAGAAGCCGACGACCAGGCACTGGTCGCAGCCTGTCGTACGGGCGATCGACAGGCCTTCAAGAGCCTGATGCAGCGCTACCAGCGCAAAGTCTATTCCGTGGCTTACGGGTTCCTGCGCAACCAAGAGGATGCACTCGACGTGGTGCAGGAGAGCTTCATCAAGGTGCACCGGTACCTCGCCAACTTCGAGGGTAACTCGAGCTTTTACACCTGGCTGTATCGGATCGTGACCAACCTCTGCATCGATCACATCCGCAAGAACAAGCGCCATCGTGAGCTCGAGTTCGACGACGGGCTCCGACACGACGGCGAGGACGGCGGAATGTCCGCCCTGCCGCTGTCGAGCCTGGGCGATCCGGCGCAGGTGCTCCAGCGGCGGGAGATCCTCGACGCTGTCCAGGACGGACTCCAGTATCTGAGCGACAAGCACCGGGCGGTCATCATCATGCGGGAGCTCCAGGGAATGTCATACGAGGAGATGGCCCAGGCGATGAAGTGCTCCAAGGGCACGATCATGAGCCGCCTGTTCCACGCCCGCCGCAACATGCAAAAGCTCCTGGTCGAGCGGCTCGGCTATGTGCCCAGCACGTTGGCGGACGCGACGAATGAAGATCGTGACGCCGACGGCGTCGCTACGCCCCAGGTGGTGCTGCCATGACGAGCATGACAAGCGTGACAAGCGTGACAAGCGTGACGAGCGTGACGAGCGTGACGAGGCTCTCCAGTTCGATCCCCGAGGAAAAACTCAGCGCTTACTTCGACGGTGAGCTGGAGCCCGCCGAACGCCAGGAGGTCGAGCAGTGGCTCGCCCACGACGCGACAGGCCACTCCACCGGGCAAGCGACGCTGGCCGAGCTCGGCGTGATGCGCCAAGCGATCGACGCCAGCCTCGCGGCAGAAGCCGCCAGGGTCCCCCAGGCCCGCTTCGAGCAGATCTGGGACGAGATCGACCGGACGCTCGATCGTGAGACCGCGGGGCACATGCCGGCCGTCGCGGCCCCATCGCTGTGGACCCGGATGCTCAACGTGCTCCGCCCGGCCTGGGCCCCGGTCGCCGCGGTCGCCGGCGTCGCAGCCGTCCTCATCGTGGTCGTGAGCAGCGGCGCGGTCACCCCGGCGAATACCGACGAAGTCGCCGCGTCGAAGCCCGCTCCGACCGAAGCGGTCGCTCCGGTCGGCGCTCCGGTCACTCCCGATATGAGCCCGGCGCTCGCGGTCGCACCCGAGCCCGAGCAAACCTTCCCCGCTCCCGACATGCACGAGGCAGAGATCGAGCGCATCGAGTTCGGCGGCAAGAACGGCCGCATCGGCACCATCGAGGGCAAGCGCGGCACGACCACGGTGATCTGGGTGTCCGACGAGGACGCCGGACCCGGCCAGCGCTCCCTGTGAACCTGCTTCGCTCCCCCGGCAATCGATTGATGAGGCACACCATGACATCGCGGAACTCGGCTTCAATCTCGGCTTCAATCTCGGCTTCAGTCTTTTCGGCTTCAGTCCTCTGCGTTCCAGTCCTCTCTGCGTTTCTTCTCCCGGCCATCGTCCTCGGTGGCCTGACGCTCGCGTCGCCCGAGGTCCGCGCCGAGGTCAAGTCGGCCGCCTGCAAGGTGACCGCCTTCCTCGCCAGCAAGGATGGCGACGGCTCGATCCCCGCGGACCTCGAGTTCCTCAAGGAGCAACTGCAAGACGATCAGTTCGCGGCCTTCAAGGGCTTTCGTCTACTCGAGTCCAGGACTCTCAAGCTCGGGCTCGACAAGCCGGCGGTCGCGGCCCTGCAGTCGGGCTTCAACTTGCGCCTGAGCCTGCTCGGCGAGGAGTCGACCAAGCTCAAGCTACACGCCAACCTGACCGCGCCGGCCCGCGACAAGCCGCTCGTCGACACCGCCTACAAGATCGACAACAACGGTCTCTTGCTGGTCGGCGGTGTGCGTCATCTCGAGGGCAAGGTGTTCTTCGCGATCCACTGCCGCGCCGAGAGCTGAAAAGGCCGCGAGGCTATCCGCCGCGACAGGCCCGGGACGTGCCCCCCGGGCCTTTTGCATTGGTTGTTCGTGACTGGTCATGTTTGTAGGCGGCTACGGCGCGGCGGCGCTCCGTGCCTGCGATTTGCGGGGGAAGGCGCCGGGCGTTACTCTGTGTCGCCGCTGGCGCCGGCGAGCGATGTCCGCGATCACGAACTCCAGTCCTCTGGCGAGAAGACGACCGCGCTGGCGGATCCCGCTTATCGCTCTCGGCAGCCTCGTGGTGGTCGCGGGCGGGGTCGTGGCGACCTATCCGCTGTGGGCCGACGGCATTGTCGAGTCCGCGGTCGTGAAGCGCATCGAGAAGATGACCGGCGCGCAGGTCACGATGGAGGGCCTGGACCTCGAGTACAGCAGCGTCGAGATGCGAGGCGTCACCGTGACGGTCGACGCGGACACGTCGATCCGCCTCGATCGCGTCGAGGTCACGCTCGACCACGAGGCCATCTGGTCGGCGCAGGCGATCGTCACCGATGTCGTCGTCGCGGGCGGCGCAATTCACGGTGATGTCGCCGCCTTCGAGCGCCTGGCCGCCGAGATCGGCGGACGCATCAAGCCCCGCGAGGACCGAGGCGGGGGCAGGGTGCACATCATGCCGCAGCGGGCCAGCGCGACCGGGATCCGCCTCGATCTACGACGCAGCATCGGTGAGTCGCTGGCCTCGCTCGGGGCCGTCGCCGATGTCGACGTCTCGCTGCCGCAGGACCGCGCGACGATCGAGCTGCGCGACGTCGAGGCCGCGTTCGGCGATCGCAGCGTGCGGGCCACCAGCGTGTCGACGGTCCTACGGCGACCGGTCGGGACGATCGTCCCGAAGTTCCCGATCACCGTGAACATCGAGGGCGGCGCGACCGCCCTGACCCCACAGATCGCTGTGTCCGACATTCGTGGCAGCGTGACGCTCGCCGACGCCAAGCTCAGCGAGGTGTCGCTGATGCTCGCGGGCGGCTTCTCGGGCGACCCGCGCAGCGCAGGGGAGGGGGCGACGCCGTTGTGGTCGCTCAAGGGCACCGGCACCCGCGATCTCTCGCGCGGCACCGTCGAGCTGACGATGGCCGCCTTCAAGCTCGGCAAGGTCCCCGCGGTGCTGGCCCGGCTGCCGGTCGTCGACTCGGAGAACGCGACCGTCGGCGGTGACCTCAAGATCGCGATGGCCGACGGCAAGGCCGAGGTCGAGGGTGACCTCCAGCTCGCCGGCCTCAACGTCGATTACCCGCTGCTCGCCCGCCAGCCGGTGCTCGGTCTCGGATTCGCCTTCAACTTCACCGGCGAGGTCGACCCGGCGCAGCGTCGCGTGGTGATCGAGGCGGCGACCCTGCGTCGCGGCGGGATCGAGGTCGACTTCGACGGCGAGTTCGTGCACCCGGACGAGCCGACCGCGCGTAAGTATCGCCTGCACGTCGCCGTGCCCAAGGTGGCCTGTCAGGAGGTCATCGATGCGATCCCCGCCGAGCTCGCGCCGAGCCTCGTGGGTTTCCAGCTCAAGGGGGACTTCGAGCTCGAGCTCAGCGCCGACGTCGACTTTGCCGATCTCGAGAAGCTGACGCTGACCGGCCGCGTCGAGCGCGACAAGTGCAAGGCGGTCAAGGTCCCGCACCTGGTCTCGGCGGAGCGCCTCGGCGGGAGCTTCGTGCACCGCGTGACGATGCGCGACGGGGCCCAGCGCACCGTCGATCTACGCGAGGGCTCGCCGACCTACACCGCGCTCGACCAGATCTCGCCATACATGATCGCCGCGGTGATGACGACCGAGGACGGCGGTTTCTGGCGCCACCGTGGCTTTATCACCTCGCAGTTCCCGACGGCCCTCAAGCGCAACCTCGAGGCCGGCAAGATCCGCCTCGGCGCCTCCACCATCACGATGCAGATGGTCAAGAACGTGCTGCTGTCACACGAGCGCACGCTCTCGAGAAAGCTACAGGAGATGTTCCTGACCTGGCACGTCGAACAGACGCTCAGCAAGGAGCGCATCATGGAGGTCTACCTCAACGTGATCGAGTTCGGCCCCGGGGTCTACGGCATCACCCGCGCCGCCTCGCACTACTTCGGCAAGACCCCCGCCGAGCTGACGCCGCCCGAGGCCGCCTTCCTCGCGCTGATGCTGCCGAGCCCCGTGCGCCGCCACGTCCACTATTGCGAGGGTGCCCTCTCGCCGGCATTCCAGGCCAAGCTTCGGCGCCTGCTTGCGATCATGCACAGTCGCGGCCGTCTCGACCCCGAGACCTTCGAGCTCTGGAAAGACGGCGCGATCACCTTCGACCCCGCAGAGGTGGGATCAAAGCGCGCCTGCCTCGGAGAGATCCAGCGCCTGCTGGCCGCCTCGGAGCAGCAGCGCTCGATCTCCGGTTTGCTCGACGACAGCGGCTACGACGACGAGGCGCTACCCTTGACCGCCGACGAGGTCGAGGGCGAGTCGGCCGAGGGCAAGCGCCACAAGCCCGACGCGCCGCCGGGCACGGCCGGGGGCGAGGACGCGTTCTTGCAGGCGGAGGAGCGATGAGCCGCCCACGCGTCGCCGTAGCCGTAGCCGTCGCCCTCCTGTCCTTTTGGACAGCCGAGGCGCGCGCGCAGGAGGTGCTGATCGAGGCCGACGCGAGCCCGCACCCGCCGGACACGCGCACACGCAAGGTCCACGGCGACATCCGCTTCGGGGCCGGCTTCGGCTTCATCGTCGAGGATCCTATCGCCAGCCTCGAGCCCTCGTTCGGGCTCGACTTCCGCGACATCGCGCCGGTCGAGCTGCGGATCGGCGCGCCGATCCGACTGCGCATGTACGACCGCGACCCCGAGCAGGGCCCGGTGATCCGCAACACCGACTGGGACGAGGTCGGCGACTACCTGGCGATCCTGCAACAGCTCTCGTACGCCGGTGACTACGTGTTTGCCGAGCAGGGGCGGGCGATGGTCGACTTGCGCGTCGGCAGCCTCGGTCGCGTGCACGTCGGTCACGGCAGCATCGTCCATGGCTACGCCAACAGCCTCGACCTCGATCGCCGGCGCACCGGCGTCGACCTCGACGCCAGGGTGGAAGGCGCGCTGCTCGAGCAGACCGCGGGCGCCGAGCTGGCTTTCGTCGTCGGCGACCTCGCCGGCCAGCAGATCTTCGGCACGCGGCTCGGCGCCGACTGGGCGGGCGCGGGCATCGGCTTGTCAGTGTTCGGCGATCCCTTCGCGCCACGCACCCTCGTGCCCGCTGGCAGCGCCGCGTTGCAAGTCGATAGCCAGAACCGCCTCGCCGCCACGGGTACGCGCGGCGCGACCGCGCTGGGCCTCGACTTCAGCTACCGCTGGACCGACCGCTGGCGCTATCTCGTGGTCCCCTACATCGACCTGAACTTGATGCCCGGGCTCGGCAAGGGCATGCACATCGGCGTCGACACCGAGTTCACGCTCGGCCGCCGTCGCGCGGTCCGGCTCGGCGTGGTCGGCGAGCTGACGGTCGGCGACCGCGGCTACGACCCGACCTACTTCGACGTGTTCTACATGTCGCAGCGCATGCAGGGGCAGT
>JAYUXQ010000104.1:0-5617 GCA_043752905.1 Nannocystis sp.
GCGGAAGCGGGCGAGGTCGACCTCGCCGCGGATCTTGAGCATGAAGTTGTCAGGGATGATCTTCCAGCCGGGGCTGATCGCCTCCAGGGCGTAGCGCAGGGTCGCGTTGATGCGGCCGCCCGCGAAGGTCCACCACAGCAGCTCGTCCTCGACCATCTCGACAACGCCGCCGGGGCGCAGCAGGCCCTGATCGGCGCGGGTGTCCTGGTGCGTCTCGCGGAGCATGCCCAGGGCGGTCTTCGCCTGCGGGTCGAGGTAGGCGTAGTCGTCGTCGGCGCAGAGGACCCTGGCGATCTGCTGGCAGACCTCGAAGCCGAGGAACTGCGGCAGGAAGCCGCCCCAGGTCGGTTTGCGACCGCGCGGAGCGGCTTGCACGATGACGTGGCGATCGCCGTGCTGGACCTGGATCACCGCCCAGGGCCGACCGGCGAGCAAGAAGCAGCTGACGCCATCGACCAGGCGATCGACGAAGGCCTGATTGAGCGTGCCGAGCAATTGGCCGTTGGAGGTCTGCACGGCGTAGCTCTTGGGGCTCGAGAAGACCGCGTAGAGCTCCATGAAGTTGCGCCGGCCGAAGCGGCGCTCGGTCTTGGGTCCGATGACCAGGCGGCCGCTCGCGGTGCGCAGGCCACCATCGCGGAGCATCCACTGGATGAGGCGATCGAACTCGGGGCGGGTGATGCCGGCGAAGTCGGGGACGCGCTGAAAGTGGGCCCAGGCGGCCTCGGGGGGTATGCCGTCGTGGGCGAGCGCCAGGGCGAGCAACTGGTGGACGAGCACCGGCCAGGCGCGGTCGGAGAGCTCGACCGACTCGACCCAGCGGGCCCGGGCGAGCTCGACCAGGGCGATGGCCTGCAGCACGCCGTCGTCGGTCTCACAGAAGAAGGTCGTATTGGCGACCTGGCCGGCGCGCCGGCCCGTTCGGCCCATGCGCTGCAAGAATGAGCAGACGGTCGCGGGCGCCTCGGCCTGGAATACGCGATCGAGGTCGCCGACGTCGATGCCGAGCTCGAGCGTGGACGTGCAGACGATGCAGGCCGAGACGCCATGATTGAAGCGCTCCTCGGCCAGCGCGCGCTCCTCCTGGGAGACCGAGCTGTGGTGGACGAACACCTCGGTGCCTGCCCGGCGCATGTGCTCGGCGACGACCTCGGTGATCGCCCGCGACTGACAGAAGAACAGGCTCTTGCCCGGTTGCGACAGCTTCGCGGCCGACTCGGCCAGCGCCGGGAGCGAGCCGTCGCGGATGATCAGAAGTTGGCGTTTGGCCGGCGCGTGCGGAGGATCGACAATCGAGCGCTCGCGCTTGGAACTGCCTTGCAGCCACACCGCGATCTCCTCGGGATTGCCGACGGTCGCGCTCAGGCCGATGCGCTGGACGTCGTGGCGCGAGAGCGCGGCGAGCCGCTCGATCACGCTGATCAGGTGAGCGCCGCGGTCGGTGCCGGCCATGGCGTGGATCTCGTCGATGACGACCACCCGCAGGTCGGCGAACAGCTTCGCTGCGTCGATCGTTTGCGAGACCAGCATGACCTCGAGCGACTCGGGCGTGGTCATCAGCAGCTCGGTCGGCTCGCGCAGGAAGCCGCGCCGCTCGTGGCTGCTGGTGTCGCCGTGCCAGACGAAGCGCCCGAGCCCGACCATCTGCGTGTAGCGATCGAGGCGCTCGGACTGATTATTGAGGAGCGCCTTGATCGGGGCGATGTACAGCGCTCCGACGCCCTGTGGCTGATCGCTGACCAGCGCCGAGAGCACCGGGAACATGCTGGCCTCGGTCTTGCCGCCGGCCGTTGGCGCGAGGATCACCGCATTGTGGCCCGCGAGCAGCACCTCGCCGGCCAGCTCTTGCACCGGACGCAGGCTGGTCCAGCCGAGGCGCGCGACGATCGCTTCTTGCAGGCGAGGATGCAGCCGCGAGAATACGCTCACGGCGGTCACCACACCTCCTCGACGGGGATCGGGCCCGATTCGTCGCCGTCGACGTCGCTGATTACGGCGCCGTTGTTTTGCAGCGCGCTCTCCTCCTCGGTCGTCAGTTTGCGCGGCTCGTAGGCCCGGTCCTTCATGGCCATCGGCTGGTAGTCGGGCTCCTGCTGGACGAGGTCCATGCGATTGACGAACTCGCGCAGGAAGTGGCGGGGAACCAGGCCGACGTGGCCGCGAAAGCCCTCGGTGACCTTGTCGACCAGCAGATCGATGAACGCGTCCGAGATCTTGCTCGCGTGCAGCTCGGCGTTCTCGGCCGGGAACAGGTCGCGCAGGGCCCTGGCCACCGCGCGCAGGCGGTCCTTATCAAAAGGTCGCAGGACCAGCTGCGGCTGGCGCAGGCTGGCGAACTCGCCGTCCTTCGAGAATTCGATGCGGTCGTGGAGGGCCGTCAATCCAGCGACGCCGTGGCGCGAGTCGAAGAACTCCGGGGTGCCGGTGAACAGCCACAGCAGGCGCTCGTAGGTGCCGGCGGCGTCGCAAATTTGCCGGATGCCGTTGAGCGACTTGTGCCGCGAGTCCCGGCGCATGCGCAGGATGGTCTCGGCCTCGTCGATGACAATTAATAGACCCTTGTAGCCGGCTGCGTGGACCATGCCGACGATGCCGCGCAGGTAGGCCATGGCGTCGCGGCTGCCGATGTCGCCGCGGATGTCGGCGACGCGCTTGGCGCTCGCGGCCACGTTGGTGCTGCCCGACAGCCACGAGAGCAGGGCGGCGGCCTCGGTGAGCTCGCCGGCCTGCTTGAGCTCGAAGATCTTCTGGATCGCCCGCACGAACTCGGCCGGGGCCTGGTTGCCGATCATCGAGGTCAGCTCCTCGCCGAGCTTGGCCGCGACCTTGGGGTCGAAGTCGGCGGCGTCAGGGTCGGCGCCGATGCTAATTAATCCGTCCTCGATCTTGCCGATCCAGCGATCGAGGATGTCGCCGAGCGCCCCGCGAGCGCATGAGGCCGTGCCCAGCTCGCTGACGACCTTGCGGTAGACGTCGTCGAAGCGATGGAATTTGAGGTCGTTGTCCGAGACGACCACGAAGCTGGTCGCAAAGCCGTGCTTTTGGGCCTCGATCGCGGCGAGGCGGGCCATGAAGGTCTTGCCGCAGCCGTAGCCGCCGCGCAGGAACTTGACGTTGCCGAGGCCCTTGGCGACCAGGTCGAGCTGGCGACGGATCTCGGCCAGCTCGCGGTCGATGCCCACCGCGTAGCTGTCGAGCCCGCGCTCCGGCACGAGCCCGCCGCGCAGTTTTTCGAAGATGTCTTCAATGTCCTTGGACGACAGGCTGGTCATTTGGGGTTCCGTTTCACGTATCGCTTGGGACTGCTCTCGGGATCGATGGCGGCGGCGAAGGGCGCCAGCTCGGCCAGCGTCTCGAACATTCGCGAGAAGGTCCGGAACGCGCGGGGCGAGCCCAGCATCGCCGTGGCCTCGGCCTCGTTGATCGCGCCGAACTGGGCGATGTGGGCGAACACCTTGCGCACGCCCGGGTCGGTGTAGCCATCGAGCCAGGCGTCGCTGGCCACGACCGGCGCGGGCGGCTTCACCGGCGCGCGTGATGCGGTCGCCGGCGCCGGTGCGGCCTCGGGTTTGGGTGGCGGCGGCGGCTCAGGCTTGGCCTCGGTGACCTCGAAGCGGCGGTCGATGACCTGCGCCTCGATGGTCTGGGTGCCGCTCGGGTGAAACAGCTCGATCTGCACGCGGGCCTCGCGGGGTCCGGTCAGGCGAAACAGCAGCTGGAACGAGCGGCCGACCCGGGTATGGACCACGCCGCCGCGCATCTCGGCGCCCAGGCCCGCCTGGTTGGTGTGGGCCTGCACGCGCGCGTCGTCGACCACGCGCACGTCGAAGTCGACGCTGCTGGGCTCGGCGAAGGCCAGGCCCTTCTGGCCCGCCGCGATCTGCAGCTTGGCCTGGACGAAGTGCATGCCGTCGATGCTGCCCTTCTCCTCGATGATCAGGTCGTAGCGGCGGTCGCTGGCCCCGGCCGGGTTCTTGTGCTCGAGCGTGAGCACGGGGATGATGCGCTCCTGTGGGCTGTTGCCGCCGTGCACGAAGTTGCGGTCCTTCGCGCATTCATACACGGCCGAACCTCGCGCGAATACCAGGTATCCCTCGACATCCTCGTATTGCAAGGAGCGCAGCGACACGCTGAATTGATCGGGGTTCGACAGCGCGACGTTGTAGAGCGCATAGCGGGCCATCGCGTCGTAGCCCTGGCCGTGCTCGATGGTCGCGTCGCCCTTCTCGCGCAGCATGAAGCCGTGGTCCGACGTGATCACGAAGCGGTTGACCCCGGCCTCGCGCAGCAGCTGCCAGGCCGCACGAATGCGCAGCAGCTCGGTCGAGAACACCGACGCGCCGATGCCCTTCTCCCCGCCAGCGTCGATCTGCGTGCTGATGACGAGGGCCAGCTTGGCCTGGCGCAGGCTCAGGTGCAGATCGGCGCTGGTCATGCGCAGCAGATCCTCGATCGTGAAGCTCGGGCACGCGGCGCCGCCGGCCCGCGTGGCCATGGCCTTCTTGCGCTGGTCCCGGGTCTTGACCTGAAAGTTGGCCGAGGCGAAGCCCTCGAAGCGGCGGGCGGCGGTCTTGTCCTTGCCGGCCAGCAGGGGCCGCAGCTTGCCGGCCTGGGCGATCGGCGCCAGCGCGCTCATGCCGATCTCGGTCACCGAAGGCAGCTCGGCGAGCCGCGGGCGCAGCCGGGCGCTGGGAGCGGCGGCCGGGCCGAGCAGCTCGAGCAGCTCGGTCGCCATCTCGAAGCGCAGGGCGTCGACCAGGAACAGGACGGTCTTGTCGTCCTCGAGCAGCGGCCGGACCACGTCCTCGAAGATCTGCCGCTGCTGCAGGTCCGCGCCCGGGAGCGCCCCGTCGCGCTCGCACAGCGCCGACCACTCGCGGGCGCGCTGGTCCTGCCAGACTACATAGATAATGCGGGCGCGCTCGATCGCCGCCCGCAGCCTGGCGACGTGGGGGACCTTGTCGAACAGCAGCTCCTCGGTGCGCTGGGCCAGCTCGCGCTGGCGACGGTCGACCTTCGCGCCGCGCTCGACGTAGCGCGCGGTGGCCTCCTCGAGCGAATCCGCGGTGCGATACTCGAGCTTGGCACCGGCGACCGCCTGGCCGAGCGCCGCGGTCGCGGCGATCAGGTTCCAGGCGTTCTTGCGCGCGGCGTCGCGGCGGATCCAGAAGCTCTTGCCCTCGAGGCGCTCACGCGCCCACACGGCCGCATTGTCCCAGTCGCTGGCATCGAGGGCGTCGAGCGCCCCGATGCACAATTGCTGCTCCTCGAAGCGAAAGGTGTCGATCTTGCCGAGGTCGCCAGGTCGTCCGTCCCTGGCCTCGGTCTCGATCAACCGCTCCACGTCGAGCGCCAGCGACTCGTAGGCGTCCTCGGCGGTGTCGCGCAGGCTGCGGGCGACCGCGCAGCAGGCGTCGCGCAGGGGGGGCGCCAGGCTGTCCTTGATGCCCCGCAGCACCTCGGCCAGGGCGTCGCGGCGCAGGTCGTGCACGTATTCGACGCACAGCGACCAGCTGGCCAGCGCCTCACCGGCCTGCACCGCGGTCGTGACCCGCTTGCGGGCCACCGGGTAGGTCCAGCCCTCGGGCAGTCCCAGGTGGCTCGCCAGGTGGTGCCA
>JAYUXQ010000105.1:0-5612 GCA_043752905.1 Nannocystis sp.
GACCTGTCCCCCGAGCAGATGGCCGAGCGCCTCAAGGCCGAGATGGCCAGGGCGAAGCCGACCACCTGAGCTTTCGGACATGTACAAAGCGCCAGGTTCACGCGGGCGCCTGGCGCCCTGTTCGACCGCAAAATTTCAATAACCGTTGGCGCGGTAGCCCGGGGGCGGCGGGGCGAAGCGGTTGGGGAACGGGTCGGCGGTGTCGCGGCGGCGCAGCTCGTCCTGCGGGACCTGGCCCTCCTCCTGGAACAGTGCGACACCGATCACGCCGATGTTGCGCGGCTTGCCGGTGCGGCCAGCGTAGCTGTCATCCATGTCGCTGAAGCGAAACGCCGCGACGGTGTCGTCGCCGGTGCGCCAGCCCTCGATGACGAAGCTGGTGTACGGGTCGATGAGGTAGCCGCGCTTGTTGAAGTCGGCCTCGGCGCCGTCGATGACGTCGAGCCCGTCGACCGAGGCGACGACCTCGTAGCGAGAGGCGCTGTGGTTCTCGACGCCGATCGTGTAGCGCGACCCGGCCTCGCCGACCGCGTAAAGATCTCCGCCGATCTGCGCGCCCGGCAGCGCTGCGCCGGACTCACCGCGCAACGTCAGCGACACCTGGCCGCCCTGGTGGCTCGCGCGCTGCGGATACTGGCCCGTCTTGTAGTGGGCCATTTGATCGACGCCGTCGGCGTCGTTGTAGCGCATCGACAGCAGGGTCGTCGGGGTCGTCGGGTTGGCCCGGCGAAACCGCACCGAGCGCACCGAGCTAAAGCGCTGCTCACCGTACGCGGTACCCAGGCCCGGGCTGCGCTGCTTCTCCGGCGCCACCGCCCCGCTGACGCTCGCGTCGCCGTCGTACCCGGCCTGCGGCGCGGCGCTGTCACGCGACGCGACCTTCTCATCGTACGTGCCGGGTGAGGGCGCTCCCGTGGTCGTGCCGGCCGGCCCCGAAACGGAGGCACCACCGAGGCGCTCGGGCGCACCGATGGAGGTGTCGGAGGCGCTGTGCCTGGCACAGGCGGACAGGGTGGCGAGGGCGACGAGGGCGACGAGGGCGATGCGAGGGGACATGGCGTGGACTTCCTGCGGTGGTGCCACCCGAACGCTGGCCCACGCCGGCCCTTACACCCGCATGCCAGAAGAAATTCGCGTACGACATCTGGGGCGGCACCGTCAACATCGCCTCGCGCCTGGAGTCGACCGGCGAGGCCGGACGGATCAACCTCTCGCGCACGACCTGGGAGGCCGTCCGGGACCGCTGGGAGTGCGAGCACCGCGGCAAGCTCATGGCCAAGAACCGCGGCGAGATCGACATGTACTTCGTCACCCGGCCCCGGTGATCCCGACACGCGTGACATGGCGGCCGCGCGCGACTACCATCCCGCGCATGCAGCCGTCGCAGCGCCTCGTCGGCAAAGTAGCGATCGTCACCGGGGCCAGCCGCGGGATCGGTCGCGTCATCGCCCTCACCTTCGCGCGTCACGGGGCGCGCGTCGTCATCGCCGCCAAGAGCGAGGCCGCCTCGGCCCGCCTGCCCGGCACGATCTACACCGTCGCCCGTGAGGCCGAGGCTCTCGGCGCACAGGCCCTCGCAATCCGCTGCGATGTCCGTAACCCCGAGGACATCCAGGCGATGGTCGAGCAGACGATCGCGCAGTTCGGGCGCGTCGACATTCTTGTCAATAACGCCGGGGCGCTGTGGTGGCAAGCCGTCGCCGACACGCCGATGAGCCGCTTCGACCTGATGTTCGAGGTCAACGTCCGCGCCGCCTTCGCCGCCTCGCAGGCCGTCATCGCGCCGATGCGCGCGGGCGGGGCAGGAGGACACATCATCGTCTGCTCGCCGCCGATCGACCTCTCCGCGCTGCCGCATAAAGTCGGCTATCTGATAAGCAAGTACGGCATGACGATGCTCGCCCAGGGCCTCGCCGAGGAGCTGCGCGAGGACAAGATCGCCGTCAATGCGCTGTGGCCGGTGACTTTGATTGAGAGTCAGGCGACCATGAATTTTGGTATCGGCGACGCAAAGACGTGGCGAAAAGCCGAGATCGTCGCCGACGCGGCGCTCGAGCTGGTCACCACGCCGCCCGCCGAGCTCACCGGCCAGGCATTGCTCGACGAAGACTTCTTAAAAATGCGCGGCTGGACCGACTTCACGCAGTATCGCTGCGACCCGGAGCACGAGCCGCCGCGCTTGACCGCGGCCGATGTGCCGAAGGTCGGGCTTGTGCCGCGGCGTTGATTACTCGCAGTAGATGATCGTCTCGATGGGCCGGCACAGCGTCGCCGTGAACTCGCCGGAGACATTCCAGCCGCCTCCGATGATCGACAGCTTGCCACTCAAGGTCGGCGGGCTGTCCGCGTCCAGTGGAGGGTTGGTCTCCGCGACGTCGGGGACGTGCACGTCCGTGTAGGCGAGGACGACCTCGCTGTACCCGTCGAAAGGATCGACACTGATGTGCTCTCCCTCGCGCGTCAGGTCAAAGTAGGCGCTCAGATAGTGGGTTATCGCCAGGCTGTCGGATCCGGGATCCTCCGGACCGCCGGGCTCGTTGAAGAAGGCGACGGTGCCCCCCGAGGCGTAGGGGCAAAAACCGCATTCATCAAGCAGACCGAAATAGGCGAATTTAAAGTTGATCGGGCCGAGCGGGGTGGTGCCGCTGAGACTGGCGTTCGGCGCGGCTGCCTTCGGGCAGAACCCCTCTGCATCGGGGTTGTCTTTCCAGTTGCACGTGAATCCCTCGGTCGTATCGTCGCCAGGATCGGTCGTCCATGAGGTCGGGCTCGGAGGCTCCATCGTGGGGTCGCCCGAGGTGGTCGAGACCGCTTCGGTGGTCGTCGATGTTTCGAGCGTGGTGTCGGTGCCCGTCGTGTCGGCGCCGATTTCGGTAGTGTTCGCGCTGTCGCTGGTAGTCGTCGGCGCCGAGGCTGCCGATGACGAGGAAATGCCGTCCGTCACGCCGCTCGTGGTGCCCGCGTCCGTGGTCGTGCCGGGCTCGCTGCCAGGCGGGATCGGATTGCAGGCGATCGGTAGCAGCAGGACCAGCGAACGAGGGAACAGCGAGGCCACGATCGATGGTCGCGCCGAACGCGAAAATATGCAATGGGCCGGGTGTACGGGCGATATCGGCGAGGCTTTCACCGCCACAGGTCGATGTGGTCCGCGATGTACCTTGAAAGGGTCCGCGGCGGGCGGCCGAGTAGCTTTGCAAGGGTCGGGTCGACGTCCTCGGCCTGGCCGTATCGCAGCCCGACATGTAAGACCGCCTGGACGAGCGCCTGCGCGAATGGCAGCCCCCGGCGGCGCATGCGGAGCAGGTAGCGCAGCACGCCCGGTCGCGCGTAACGAATGTGCCGGCCGAGCGCCTCACTCAACAGCGCGGCGACTTCATTGAAATCTAGCGCCTCGGGGCCGGTGAGCGTGTACGCTTGGCCGGCGTGTCCGGGCTCCGTGAACGCGAGCGCGGCCACCTCGCCGATGTCACGCACGTCGACGAACGCGGCCTTACCGGCGCCCGCGGGCACGAACAGCTCGTGATGCTCGCGGATATCGGGGCGGTACGCGTCCCCGAGGTTCTGCGCGAAAAAGCCGGCCCGCAGAAATGTCCACTCGGCCGTGCTCGCGGACAGATGCTTCTCGACCTTCGCGTGCGGGATGTACCCGCGGGTGTCGGCGCCGATCACCGATAGGAACACGATCCTTCGCACGCCCGCGGCCAGCGCGGCGTCCACGAGCACGTTGAGCGTCGCTTTCACGTCGGAGATCGGCGGCGGTCGCAGCAGGAACAGGCCGCCCGCGCCGGCCAGCGCGGGCGCGAAGGTCTCCGGGCGCGTGAAGTCCAGCGCCACCGCGTCGGCAGCGTCTCCCGGGTCGCGCAGCCCGGGCCGCACAGGTACGCCGCGGGCCCGCAGCGCCTCCACCACGCCACGTCCGACATTTCCACTCGCACCACTGACCAGGATCGGCTCATTCATGTGTTTCGCTCCTGTAGCTCGGACCACTCGATGTCGAATTTTTGCAAATATTTCCTCAGACGGTCAGCGTCGTTCTGCGAGCGTCGGCGCTGGCGCGACGCCGCGAACAATACCCGACCCGCGTCCGACAGGCTACGTGACTCCTGACATACGCGCAATACATCCGCGAGCTGCACGCGGTCGAATCTATCGAGCGCCTCGACCTGCTCAGCTTTAAGATATCTTCGTAACAGCACGGCGTCGCCGTCGACCTGTCCCTCGGACCAGGTGTCGCGCAGGCGCCGGGTCTCGGCCTCGACCTCCGCCGCCCCGATCTTCGCTCCCGGGGCCAGGGTGGCCATGCGCTCGAGCGCGGCCGCGAAGTCACGAAAGTTCCCCGGCCAGCGCGCCTCGGGCCCCACTGCAAATTTTAAGAAATGCGCACGCGCGACGCGGCCGAAGGTGACGCGCCGGCCGTGGCGCTGGGCGTAGCGCTCGAGCTCGTATTCCAGGTTCGGCTCGATGTCCTCGGGTCGCTCGCGCAGCGAGGGCATGCGAAACGTCCACAGGTCGATGCGGGCCAGCAGGTCCTCGCGGAACTTGCCCTCGCGCACGCAGGCCCGCAGGTCGCGGTTGGTGCCGGCGATCAGCTGGAAATCGCTGTGGACCTCGCGGTCGCTGCCGACCGGCAAGAAGGTATGGTCCTCGAGCGCGCGCAGCAGCATGGCCTGCTCGTCGAGGCCGAGCTCGCCGATCTCGTCGAGGAAGAGCACGCCGCCGTCGGCGCTCTTGAGCACGCCGGGCCGGTCCCGCACCGCCCCCGTGAAGGCGCCGCGCGTGTGCCCGAACATCGCCGACATGGCAGCGTCGCCGCGCAGCGTCGCGCAGTTGAGCTCGAAGAAGCGACCTGCGATCTGGTGCCGCGTCTGCTTGAGCTCGAAGATCTTGCGGGCGATGCGGGTCTTGCCGGCGCCGGTCGGACCGGTCAGCAGGATCGGCGAGCGCGTCGCGGTCGCGACGCGCTCGATCTGATCGACCAGCGCGTTGAAGGCCGCGTTGCGGGTCGGGATGCCGGCCTTGAGGAACGACAGGCCCTCCGTGCGAGCCGCCTGCACGCGCTCGGCGATCTGCCGGTAACTCGCGAGATCGAGGTCGATGACCCGCAGGTCGCCCGGCTCGCCGCTGTGGGCCGGCGTCGGCGGCGAGGTCTGCAAGAGCTTGCCCGGCAGGTACCTCGCCTCGGTCAACAGGAACAGGCAGATCTGCTGCACGTGCGTGCCCGTCGTGATGTGCACGAGGTAGTCCTCGTCGTCCGGGCGAAACGGGTAGCCGTGCGCGAAGTCCAGCAGGGTCGCAAACACCGACTCGAAGTCCCACGGGTCCGCGAAGCTCAGCGCGTGCGTGCGAACGCGCGTCTCCGGTGACACGCTGGCGATGTCGGTCGCCACCGTCTCGGCGAGCTCCTGATGTTGCGGCTGATGCAGCAGCTCCAGGCGGTCGACGAGGAAGTCCTCGCGTCGGCAAAGGTCGACGGTCGGCCGCCAGCGCTCCCAGCGCGCGCGCGGGCTGGCGTCGAGGGAGGTGCCAAGGAGCCCGAGCACCACAGTCGCGCGCCGCACCCCGCCACGATAGAATTATAAAAGCCTCGCTGCAAGTCTAGGTTTTTCCGGTGG